>WQSY01000011.1 GCA_009787585.1 Candidatus Bathycorpusculum sp.
TACAAAATAACAAAACTACCCACTTTACCCTGATCAAACACCTGCAACGATAACACACCTAACAGTTTTATTTATCAACTACTTTGAAGCATGACCCAAATTTACACCAACAAAATGAGGCGTAAGTTCTGCATAGCATTTGGGTTTGCTAACAGTTTGTAGTGATAATTTTTCTGAAATTTATGTAGGGTGCCACGTCAGTAACTGTCGAAAAATAAAGTGGTCAGTACACCAAGCATAAGTATGTTGTTGCTCCATTGAAATTCCAAAAAAGTGTCAAATTTATTTATCTACGATTCCTTAGTTACTCACATTCAGCAGTTCGAGAAAAAAATAAGTTGAATTGTTTATATTACAAGTTTTTAGTTATTTATGCGATGTTTTTCTTATTTTTTTGGATATTTATCGAGAGATAATTTATTTTTGCCCGTTTTTGGTCAAACTGCTGAATGTAAGTAGTTAATTGTTTTAGTATACTGAGATTTTTGTGACTCCGGCTATTTTGAGGATTTCTGGTATGAGTTCGCCTGGGATTTTGTGTTCTATTATTAGTGTGAGTTTTGGTTCGGGTGATAGTTCTGGGTCGTCTACGATTGCTTGGCGTATGCTTAGGTTTGTGTTGTTTAGTAGTGTTGCTATGTTGGATAGTGTGCCGGGGGCTTTTGCGTTGGTGACTGTGAGTTCGACTACTCCTAGGTTTAGGTGTTTTGCTATTTCTTTTAGTGAGTGTCCTGCGGGGCGTATTTCTTCAAAGATTAGTTTTAGTTTTTGGTTTTCGTTTATGGCGGTTAGGGTTTCGTTTACTGTGCGGCGGTCTACGTCTGCGGCTCGGGCTATGCGTATGGGTGGGATTTCTATTTGGTTTAGGTATATTTTGCTGTTTTTTGTGCTTAAACCGTTTTCGACTAGGATACGTGCTACTTTTAGTCGTTCAGGGTAATCGTTGAAGTGGTTTTTTATTATATCCCACACGGTGGTTCACATATAGTTTTATGTGTTTAAGTATTAAAGTGTTAATATTATCGCGCGCTTTTCCAATGTCTAATGTACATTTTTGTACATAAACGTATTGAAACGTTTAAATAAAACGTTGAGTACAAAACACAAACAAGCTGGGAAAGAAAATGACAACCCGAAAAATTTTATTACAAGAGGAAGATATCCCAAAACAATGGTATAATATAGTACCAGATCTTCCACATCCACTTCCACCATTTATCGACCCGATAACAAGAGAACCGGGCGTTGGTATAGTTCCACAGATTTTCCCTAAAGAAATCATTAGCCAAGAAACTAGTCAAGAACGCTGGATAAACATTCCAGAAGAAGTACGCGAAATTTACCGTATCTGGAGACCCTCACCACTCTTTAGAGCCATAGGACTTGAAAGAGCGTTAAAAACTCCGGCAAAAATTTACTATAAATATGAAGGCACAAGTCCTGCGGGCAGTCACAAAACAAACAGTGCCGTACCACAGGCCTATTACAACATGAAAGAAGGAATAGAACGTGTAACCACCGAAACCGGTGCAGGCCAATGGGGCTCAGCACTTGCGTTTGCAACTTCCATGTTTGGAATTAAAACAACTGTTTACATGGTAAAATCTAGTTATGAGCAAAAACCATATCGTAAAATGATGATGAACTCTTTTGGTGCAGAGGTTTTTGCAAGTCCCAGCAGACAAACAGCCGCTGGCAGAAAAATTTTAGAGGAAGACCCAGAAAACAGTGGTACATTAGGCACGGCAATCAGTGAAGCAGTTGAAGATTCTCTAGAAAGTGGCAAAACAGGCAAAAAAGCGAACTATACTATTGGAAGCGTGTTTAACCACGTGTGTTTACATCAAACTGTTGAAGGCTTAGAGACAAAAAAACAATTAGAGTTAGTTGACGACTATCCAGATGCCATATATGGCTGCATAGGAGGCGGCAGTAGCTTCTCAGGACTAATGTGGCCATTTTATCATGACCGCGTTACAAAGAAGGCTCCAAAGGAAACTAGACTAATCGCAGTTGAACCAACAGCTTGCCCCAAAGTTACAAAGGGCGAATATACATATGACCATGGAGACACGGCAAAACTAACACCACTTGTTCCTATGCACACTTTAGGACACGATTTTATGCCAGCGCCAATCCATGCAGGCGGGTTACGTTACCACGGCATAGCACCAACCATTAGCGTTTTAGCAAAAGAAAAACAAATCAGCACATTTGCTATTAACCAAATAGAAGCATTTGACGCTGCTAAAATGTTCATTCGAAGTGAAGGCATAATTCCGTCTCCAGAATCAACACATGCAATTAAAGCAATAGTTGACGAGGCCCGCAAATGCAAAGAAAATAGTGAACCAAAAACTTTACTATTTATATTAACAGGCCATGGCTTATTTGACATGTCAGCTTACGGCGAATATTTCAACGGAAATCTACAACCATACGAATACCCAACAGAAAAAGTTGCAGAGTCTATGGAGAAACTTCAAAAACTTTACCCATGGCTTAAAGACGCACAAAAGAAATACATAACTGGCGGGCAATAAATCCAAAATTTTCTAACTTTAGTTTTTTCACACCACAGGTAAACAGATTTTATGACAGAAACTCAAACAGTCACTGTTAAAACTATAGGTTTTATTGTTAACCCAATTGCGGGCATGGGAGGAGCCACGGGGTTAAAAGGTACCGATGGAAAAGTTGTTCTTGACAGAGCTGTATTACTTGGCGCAAAACCTATCGCGCCAGCGAGAGCAGAAACCTTTCTTTTAGAACTTGCACCATTTAAACACTATATTTACCTCCTTGTTGGCGCGGGAGATATGGGAGAAACATGTGCAAAAAAACTAGGATATAGTTACACTGTTATCGGTAAAAGACGTCAACAGACGAGTTCAAAGGATACCAAAAATATAGCCAAAAGCATAGTTGAGGCAAAAGTGGACTTGCTGGTTTTCTGCGGCGGCGATGGTACAGCTAGAGATATTTTAAAAAGTGTAGATGTTAAATTGCCAGTGCTAGGGGTACCTACAGGTGTTAAAATGCATAGTGCCGTTTTTGCGGTTAATCCAAAAGCTGCGGCGCGCGTGGTTTACAGATTTTTACAGGGAGAGCTGCCAGTACGGGAGGCAGAAATCATGGATGTTAATGAGCAGGCTTTCCGAGAAGGGCACTTGTCAGCGGTGCTTTACGGGTACATATTAAGTCCGTATGAGCCACAGTTAATTCAGGTAAGTAAACTGGCGAGTCCAACAACTGAAAACGAAGTTTGTAATCAGGCAGCTATAGCTGTTTATGTTATTGAAAATATGCAACCAGACATATTGTATATAATGGGTCCGGGAACCACTACACGCACCATAGGTGATCTGTTAGATCAACAAAAAACACTACTAGGCGTTGACTTATTTGTTAACAAACAAATAATTACAAAAGACGCTAATGAGGAACAAATTCTTCAAGCTTTAAAGGGCAAAAGGGCTAGAATTATTGTAACGTTAATTGGTGGTCAAGGTTTTATTTTTGGCAGAGGCAATCAGCAAATTAGCGCAAAGGTAATTTGGCAAGTTGGTCTAGAAAATATTGTCATAGTTGCTACAGAGAGTAAAATGCAGGGTCTTAAGAGTCTAAAAGTTGATACCGGAGACCCCCTATTAGATACAAAGGTTAAAGCTCAAAGGTTCCAAGTGCTTATAGATTATAGTCGTTGGAAAGAAATATGTGTTGAATAAAAAGTGTTTATGAAACCCTAAAATATGAAGTGTACCTTCTTCTTTTCTTATCAGGTGTTTCAAAGTGATTCCTATTAACATGCCTAAAATTGGTGAAGAAGAAGTTCAAGCAGTAATGGAAACTATAAGTAAAGGTCCTCTAACTAACGCGCTGGGCCAAGGCCCTAAAGTGTTAGAGTTTGAAGAAAAATATGCCAAGTTTGCAGGCGTGAAACATGCGGTTGCTGTTAACAATGGAACCGCCGCGTTAAATGCTGCACTTTTAGCAGTTGGTGTAAAGCAGGGTGATGAAGTAATTGTTCCAAGTTTCACTTTTATTGCAACGGCGGAGGCAATAGTTTTTGCGGGGGCAAAAGTAGTTTTTGCAGACATTGACCCTGAAACTTTTACGCTCTCTCCAGAAGATGTTAAACAAGTAGTAACCCGTAAAACCAAGGCTATTTTGCCAGTTGATTTGTATGGTTATTCAGCAGATATGAAGACGCTACGGGAAATTGCTGAACAATATGGTTTAGCATTAATTGAAGATGCTGCTCAGGCGCATGGAACTACTTATCAGGGTAAACCTGCAGGATGTTTTGCAGACGCGGCTTGTTGGAGTTTATATGCAAGCAAAAACATCACCACAGGTGAGGGCGGTGTAATAACCACTGACGACGATAAAATAGATGAAAATCTACGGTTAGTTAGGAACCATGGAGAAAAAACGAAGTACACCTCTGTTTTGATGGGTAATAATTATCGCATGCCAGAAATTGAAGCGGCTATAGGTATAGTTCAACTAAAAAAGTTACCATCGTTTGTTGCTAAACGTCGTCAAAACGCTCAACAACTAACAAAAATACTTCAACAGTCGAAACGACTTAAACTGCCCACTGAAACAGAACTAAATCAGCACAGCTGGTATCTTTACACTGTAAGGCTAATTGATGGCACAGAAGAGCAACGTAATTTTATTCTAAAAGAGTTAAAACAAAAAGACATTGGCGCTGAAGCCTATTATATAAATCCAATAAATACAATGGAGTTTTACCGCAACAATTTTAGTAGTAAAAAGTTGCCCGAAACTGAAAAAGCTGCAAAGCAGGTATTCAGTTTACCAGTTCATCCCAACGTTACAAGTGAACAAATTGAGTACATTGGAAAAACCCTGTTAGCATTGCTTTAAATAACTATTTTTTGTTAATTTTTTTATTTATTGAAGAAAAATTTCTTGATTTTGCGCTAAAAACGGTTTTCACTGTAAGGGTTAAATATTTACAGTGAGTATATGTTATCTGTCAGGAATGATTTTCGTGAGGTATGCAATGTGAGTACTGAAGAAGACATCTCTCGTGTAAAAATAAAATTCATTCTAGAAAAGTTAGGTGAAGCAGAAGGGGAACTTGTTAGGTTTAAAGCGCCAAGAACTGTAGATATGATTGTTCACAAGCTTCCAATTGCGGGCAGAATAGCTCTCTATAAAGAAGAGATTTATTTTGAAATTCCTATTAGAATGGGTGAAGAAAAAGCTAAGGCAACCGTTGAACCGGGTACTATTGCGTTTTGGCCTATGAGTAGCGCATTATGTGTGTTTTACGGTAAGTCTCAACCCTACAGTCCTGTAAGCGTGCTTGGAAAAATCACTAAGAATCTTGACTTGTTCAAAGATGTCAAAAGTGGAGCAACTATAAAAGTAGAACTGCTACCAAATGTGAAAACAGAAGACACCGTTTAGAAAGACAGGGAACTTTCAGCCCATAAATCAAGTAACCGATAACACTCTTGTATAACGTTAGAGTTAACAGTTTTTTCTTTTAGTGTTTGCAAGAACTCTATACGTTTTACTACGGAACGTTTTTCAGCGTTTCCGCCATAATAAAGGTCGCCGTCAAGATATTCTTTCATACTGTAGGCTTTCTGAACAAATAAACTGGCGGCGTCCACAGAGTTTTCCACAGCATACTGATTTGTCCAAATTACAACCTCTGTTTCTCTTAACTGCGTTATACCATCAATTTCAGTTATTTCTTTAATATAGGTTATAAAAAAGTCATAGTATCCAGCAGTTTTTAGGTATTCTACTGCTTGATAAACTTTGATTTTAAAATTGTCTGTGCCAACGACCGTTAGGTTATGCTTATAGCCTTGATTGATTAATGTTTTAGCCGCACATATTTCCTCAGTGGTATACAGTTTTTCTGGAAAACTCAAAACGAACTACCTATAATATGTGAAAATAATTAAGAAGATAAGTTTCGCAGTTTTTAGGCTGCGGCTTTATAGATTTTTAGGTTATGACTACCAGAGACAAGTTGGATTTGTCCAGTTGCTTCAAGCTGCTCTAGAAAATCTTTAGCTGCGCTTATGCGTACACCGAAACGAGTAGCGACGACATATGGTGTTAAGGCACCCATTTTCTTTACTTCAGAGACTATTTTTGGGTCTTTAACGTCTGGAGGCAGAATTGCTAACTGCTTCTTTTCGCGGGGTGGACCTGCTTTCTCTTTCTTTTTTGCATCTTTCGCAGCTTTGTCTTCGTCAGTTTTCACTTGCTGCTTTTCCATTTGTTTAATACCGAGCTTCTTTTTTCCGCCCATTTACTTTTTTCACCAATTAATCAAGTATTCTTTTATGTTTAGAATGTCTGAGTTATTTCAACCTTATGCTGCTCTTTCCATTCTTTGATTGGAATACCAAGTTTCTTTTCTACTTCCTGCCTGTGAATTGAATTCATAGTGCAAAACGGTATGATTCTACCATCTGGAACTGCATAGTGAATAAGACATTGCTCAACACGTTCAAGGTCAAAGTTGTATGGATCCATAAAATGCATTGAAGCAAGCAACAAAGATTTACGCTGCAAGTCACCAAGAGACTTGTAGTCACCTTTTGTCAGAACTCCAAGCACGTATTTGCGTAGAAAACCAAACTTGACATACCGTATAGCACCGGCTAAACGGAGCTTAGCTGCTGTCTTGTTACCCTTTGCTGCAAGCTCACAAACTTTAGTCATAACCTCGACAAATTTATCAACGTTAGCTAGTTGGGTTATTGGTATAATTTTATCGTCTTCCATTAACAGGTAAGTAGCCATGCCACAATGCGGATGAGCCGTAAATTCGATATATCTTCGGTCTTTTAAGGCTCCTATGGCTTTTGCTATTGGAGCAACTGTTGGCACAGGATAGAAATCTGAAGCTTTGATAGTGCCATTTGTTTGTTCTTCAACGTTTTTCATAAAGTCCGTGATGGTAATACGCATTTTTTCGCGGTCTTGCTGTGGTAAGCGCCCACATAGACTGACAGGTTGAACATTTATACAGCGGATAACGTCAAAGTTTTTAGCTGCAAAATTGATGATATCACCAAGCTGGCTATCATTTACACCTTTTACCAAGGTAACAACAAGAACAACACTTGTAAGACCCGCTTTACGGAGGTTTTCAATAGCCTTCATTTTTATGTCTAGAAGGTCTATCCCACGGATAAATTTGTAAACATCAGAAGTTAAACCGTCAAACTGTAGATAGATAGTACTTGCGCCAGCATCCTTTAACTCTTTAGCATACTCCTCACTTTGAGAGATGCGCAATCCATTGGTGTTTACCTCTACATGACTAAATCCAAGTTCTTTAGCTTTACGTATGAAATCAGGTAGATCTTTTCTAATTGTTGGTTCACCACCTGAAAACTGTAACGCAGTAGCTGGAACAGGTTTATTTGCACGCAGATTCTCTAGCATACCATAAATTTGTTCTTTTGTTGGTTCATACACATAACCCGCGGCAGTAGCATTAGCAAAACATACGGGACATGTCAGATTACATCTGTTAGTGACATCTATAATTGCAAGTGCAGTGTGCGATTTATGCTGCGGACATATTCCACAGTCAAGAGGACAGCCTTCTTTTTTCTCAGTACGCGGATTAGAGAGACCCTCACCATCGAATCGAAGTTTTTCTGCACGCACATAATGCTCATAATCGGACCAGTAAAGTTCATTAAACAAACCATGTTCTGGACAAGTCTTTTTGATAAAGACTTTCCCATCTTCTTCATAGATTATTGCATCAAGAGCCTTTAGGCATTCAGGACAGATACTTCGAGTATTTTTGATGTTATTCATTTTAAATATGCCTTCTAACGTCTAAACATTTGTTAAAAGACTTAAGAAGTAAAAATTACAATAATAATGTTTCCAGAAGTTTCCTATGGTGATTGAGGGGAAAACATGACTATAAATGAAAACACTCGAGCTATACTGCATGAAATGGGTTTAAACACCTACGAAATCGACACCTACATAGCACTACTTAATGGAGGTAAAATGACAGCTATGGAAAGCAGCGAAAAAGCCCAAGTACCATACAGTAAAATCTATGAAGTCCTCAACAGCCTAAAAGAAAAAGGCTGGATTAAAAGCGGAGAAAACCGACCCACCAAATACTATCCCGTACCACCCGTAGAAGCCACACGATTTGCCAAACTACGTCTTGAAGACAAATACACACTTTGGGAAAACACCGTTATCGAAGACCTCCAACCACTCTATGAACAAAAAGAAATAGTTGAACGCCCCGAAATGCTAATTCTACGAGGACAACAAGCCGTTTTAGCTAAACTTGACGAGATGCTAAAAATGGCATCCAAAGAAATAGTCATTGCAGCACCAAAATTTGCTAAACCTATACTTGCCATAGCAAACCCATGGTTTAACAACCTAAAAAAAAACATCACCATTCAACTCATGATAGCAGGCAACCCCTCAGATGGAGAACTCTTTAAACATCCAGGCATAAGTGAAGTACGACTTCGCGACCACATGTTTGGCGGCGGCATCATAGTAGACGGAAAAGAAGCAATGCTATTTTTAGGAGACGACAAACCAACTTTAGTAATATGGAGCGCCCACATAGGCATAGTAAGCTTTGCACGAGAATACTTTCAATTCCTATGGAACACCTCTACAGCATTCTCCTAAATCAAACAACAGATACCTTGTTTTTTCTAATTTTAACTAGATTTTATGGTGACACACTCTAAAAATTGTGCAATTAAGTTTTAAAATAAAAAGAAAGGATGGCGTGTTTATGGTTGCCATTTGTCAACGAGATATTTTGCTATCTCGCTACTGTCTCGTGGGCCGACTAAAACTTTCCAGCCGCTGAGTTCTTCGATTTCGCCGCTGATTCGTGAGGCTTTGCCTGGGATGATGATTTTGCGGTGTTTTACCTTGTTTTCTATGCCTGTGGCTTTGATTGCGTCTGAGACTTTTTCTGCGGTTAGTTTGCGTCCTGCTACACCGCTGTCAATTGCACTTCCTTCTGCGTCGACAATGATAAGGTAAGCATTTGTTTTGCTGCTTTCAAGGTCTGCGGCTACTGTGTAGTATGTTAGGGCAAAGTTTGATGTGAAGAACACTGGAGAGTTTTCGTTTGGTGTGCCGAGTTCTTTGAGGCCTGCTGCGACTGCGACTGGTTTGCGTGGGTCAGTGTAAATGTTTTGTCGTAGGATGACATTTGGTAATTGCACCCAGCCTTCTGTGCTGTGAAGTACAATGATGTCGGTGAAGCGGGTAATGAGCATGCCTGCCACGTATGCTTCACGCCATCTAACCAAGTCATCAGCTAGTTCGCCTCTATTTGCCCATATGGATAAGGGCAAACCGAGGAGTGGGAATCCGGCTAACTCGTCGCCTACTTTTGTTGCGGCTCGTCTGAGCATGGTGAAATTGTTTAATGTGTCAGCTAAACCATCGTTAAAGAAAGTTCCAGGGTCAAGAACGATATCTTGAACACCGTAGACTTGCAAAGTTTTTGCAAGGGTTGCAAGACCGTTTAGATCATTTGGTGCAGAGGCAACTATTGGACAATTGTACATTAGAGCTAATTCTGCCATGTCTTTCCAGTTAGTTAGAGTTGCAGCATAGAGCAGTGGTCGTGCTTTTGGAATTACCATAATGCCTGCTTCAAGAACGGAAGCGTTTAGAGCACACAAGATCAAAGGTAAATTGGTTGTTTCAGAGACTTTTTTGACGCAGTTTTTAAATTTGTCAGCATCACCTGATGTTGAACGGACTGCAATCATGTCAAGTTTTAACGTGTTGCCAATGTATTCGTAGCTAAAGTTTTCTGTGCTTTTTATGCGAGTAACTATTTCTGCTTCAGTCATCTCATCGGTTACGTCAACTGCAATTGCAGTTGGGTTGAAATAAGTAAATTCATGGCGGTACATGACAAGTTTTCCGCCGACTTTACAGGCTTTATCACCGACACCAATTATAACCTCTTTTACTGGAGGTTTAAGCAGATCATGTAATATTGCAGAGTTTTTTGCGTGTTCGGGTTTTTGCAAGGGAGTGCATTGGCTAATATTTACTTCTCGTGCAACAACTTTGGTTGCAAATGCCATACAGTTTTCTTGTTTACATTCTTTACAGTTAGTTTTTGGGAGCAGTTTGTAGATGTCTATTGGGCTTAATTCTTTCTTTGCAGCTTTTTGACTCATACTTTTTTCCTCCAGATTAAATTTTGGCTGAAACCCAGTCTAAGTATTTGCTGGGGTCAGCTTTTTTGCCGCTAGATAAGTTATCAATGACGTCTTTGAGGGTTTTAACTGCCGCCGGGTGGATCATCATAAACATGTCTACACCTGATAGCAGTAATGTTAATGCAGTGGTTACTTCCCACAGTGGGCCTCTTAATTCGCGTGGTTCCCATTTGTCTTCCATTTTCAGCCAAGCTTCGCGTGCAGCCCAAGCGTTGGTTGTTCCAGAGGACATTGGGTGTGCAAGTTCACTATCGCCCAATAAACCGGCTAGTCGTGCGCGTTCCATGTTAGTGAAAGCGTAGTCTAAACCGTAGCCTAAGGCTGCAGTGGATAAGTCCATGACAATGTCTTCTCTGCCAAGGTGATCGTAGAGGTTACGGTTAAGTTCTCTTGCCATGTTTAAGTCCATAGGTGTGAAAGCTAAGACTGCATGATTATTTTTCTTTGCAGATTTTGCAATGTTTTCAATATTCATGTCGCGTGTAAAGGAGCTGAGCAGGAATCTTTCGCCGGGGAATGCTTGAGATACTTCTTCAAATAAGGCGGTGTCTTTTTCTGGGTCACCGCAACCACCGATTACAAGGGGTACGTCGACTGCTTGCATTACGTTTTCAATTGTTTTTAGGGTTGATTTTGCTGTGGCGTCTTTGAGTAGGGGGTCTATGCTAATTAAGTGGATTGTAACCATGTCTGCTTTGAATTGTTCGACAGCAAGTTTGGCCCAAGCTGCTGGATCACCCATAACTTCTTTTACATGCATTTTTACAGCTTTGGATAACGGTACTTCCATGTCGAAAACGTCTAAAGTGACAACAGGCTTATTGATTACCGGGTTCTCAAAAGTGTAGAAAGCTGGAGTTTTTTCGCCACCGATTATTAAACTTCTGCCACGGGTGCCACCTTCGCTTTTTGTTGCGCCAAGTTTTACTTCGCTAATACTACTAGAGTATTTTTCAACAGGAGGCATGAATGTTTGTTGCAGTAGAGCAGTTGGTTTTGTTGGAATTGCATTTGGGAGTTTAAATCCCGGCATACTTGCAACGCCACCGTCAATTCTTAACTCCAAACTTTTAGCTTCTAGATGGAAATCATGTAATTCGAGGTTTTGGAACTTTGCAATAAGTTCCATTAGCTCGGTTACTTCTACGCCAAGATTTTTATCGTCCTTTTTAGCTGCCAAGAGTGCTCACCGTTTTTCTGTTTTTGATTCGTCTTTTTTGATTACGACTTTGGAGGCATAGATTTTAGCGTCAGTTAGAATAATTTTAAATCCGCCTGCAGATATAGGTAGAGTTGACGCAGTCATAACTGGTGTTGCCTCGGTTTCTGCTTCAGTTGCAGGAGCTTCTTCTGTGGTCCATTTTGCAACTATGGGATGGTTCTTTTCTTTAAGAAACGTCTTAAGGTCGTCAATGCCTTTTGCATCGTCTTCAGTTGCGATTTTACCAATTATGTCTTTTGGAATGAAGTCTTTGACTTTTTCTTTAACTTCTTTGGGTACCCAAACGACACGGTTCCATCCACCGTCTGCTGCGAAGAATTTGCTACTTCGCATGTATTCAAGTGACATGCCGTGGAAGCCGTCGATTTGGCGGCCGCCTGCTGTTGAGTCTGCTAAAGTGCTAAAGGGTAAACCGTTAACGGTTACACCTTTGAAGGTTCTGTGAACTATACCAAATCCGTCAACTTCTGGGATGTAAAATGTTACTGCTTCAAAGCATCCGCAGGAAGTGTGGGGATGATCAAATGCTGTATATAACCAAACTTTGGTTACTTCGCCCATGCTACGTTTTTTTGCAGCTTCGTTAACTCCGCTAAATTCGCCTTTTTCTTCATTGATTACATCGCCTCTTGGAATTGCAAATATTGGACCCTTAGGATCGATGCTTGCGGAGGCTTTGCCGTCATGCCAACTGATAGCACCACAATTGCTGTATCTTTGTGGAGTAATAACACAAACGTGGCTTGGAGCAAATGATTGACACAGAACGCATCCGTAGAACTCGGGTACTTCGTTGTCTTTTAAGCCTCTTGCTTTTGCATCACGAGCTTCGTATGATGCAAGAGCGTCTGTGTAGAGTGAACCAATTTTTGAGATGTCTGTTATGAAGGTGATTTGTAGTTTTTCAATTATAGGTAGCTCATTTTTGAATAGACGGTAGAGGACTTTGCCTATTATTTCAAAAGTGTTTAGACCTTTTTGGAACGATTTTTTGCCTAAACGGATCTGAATGTCATATCTTTGGTTTAAGTGCATGAAACCCTCGATATAATTTAGATAGCCATGTAGTCGTCTTTCGATAACACCTTCAAGGCCAGGATCAAGTTGTGCACCGGCAGCTTCAATTAAAATACCTAAGGGGTATTCGCCGCCTTCTTTTAGGTCTTTTAGATCTGGACCAACAATAACAACTTTGCCATCTTCGATTTGGTCCATTGGTTTAACTTTTGCTATTTCAAATTTTTGGTCGACTTTTGGACCGCCGAGTTCGACTTGCATATCGTTTCGACGGATACGTTCACCTTCAAATATTACGCCAACTTCTACTGGTATATCTTTAAACATTGACATTTCTTTAATTTCCTCCAAATTTAAGGGTCATTACTTTTAGGTTGTTTGCCCATTCGTCAAGACTGGCATTTGGAAAAGACCAGCTTGCGTGGACATGAAACATGTTATCCAGAGTCATAGTTTTGAGTGTGGGTGCGAAGTGTTTTAGACCTGAGAGAATTAATGCTTGCATATAGTATGGCATACCGACTAGAATAACAAGGTCTGGATGACCTTTTCTGTCAAGTCCCATCCATGAGGGGTCTGCAACACGTTGACCTATTTCCATTGCATTCATAAATGCAGCGGGTTGGTATCCGCGTTTCACGAACTCGCCCACCATGTGGGCTGTTGCGACTACTGGTACTTTGCTTGTTTTAGCTAACTCTATTATGAAGTCAATTGCTGGTCGACCTTCCATGTAGCGCTCAGTTAGATTGCTTCCCGCAATAATAATAGGGTGAGCGGCTCTTTGGATCATTGCAACCGCGACTTCTGGTTTTGGTATTGGGTTTGCTTTTTTAGTTGAAGCTATTTCTGCACATTGCCATGGTTCACACGACATATTTTTTCCTCCATTTACTCCTTCATTTTTCGGACCATTCTTGGAAGTAGAGTAGGATCCGGAATGGTTGTTTCTTTCCAGTTATGTTCTTCAAGGATTTTCTGGATTTCGTCTTTCATTGTAATAGGTATGTCTGCAGGTGTTCTGATGTAGAGATGTATGTCATCAGGCATTACACCCATGTAGCGTTTGTGTAAGTCAATGTAGTGACTAAGTTTACCTGCTCGACCCTTCCAAGTGTCGTTTGGTCTAATGACGAGTTTTGCTATTTGAACAATGCATTCTTCTTTAGTTTCAGCTACATTGAAGAGGTGCTCGGGTGATGGTCCGACATTAACTGTTTCGCCTGTACGTGCATCAATAACGTTCCAGTTTTCTGGGACGTCTTTTCTGCCTAAGAGCATACGTCTGTATTTGCTTCCGTGTGGACCAACTATTACGGGTACACCTAAACGCCAAAAGCCTGCACCAATTGCTGCTGCTTTCTGAGAGTATGCGCCCCAGGCTAAGCCGACTGCACCTAAACGGTTATGGATATAGTCGGCAATTTCTTCATAGTTGCCTCTTAGGTTACGTTTTGCAAATATGTTTGCTACTTTAATGGCTGCGCCGGCAATATGGCTGTTTGCAACACATGAACCGACATTGAGAACGCCTCCAGCTTCAAATCCGCCTGGGAATTCTTCATATATTGTTTTGCCTTCACTGTTACGGTAACTGCCTGCTGCCATTGCGCTACAGCCTGATAGTGCAACGATGTATCTTCTGCTGGCGAATTCTCTTGCAATGTCATAAACGTCTTTGCCACCTTTTGGATAGTTGCTACAACCAACAAGGGCGACAATTCCCGGAATTTCACCTAGAACAATTGGACCGCCAACACTACGAATTTCAACGTCTGAAACGGCACCTCTACCACTTCGACACAGGTTATCTTCGCAGTACATCGCTTTTTCGCCTGCTTTAACGATGAGACTATGTATCACAATTTTTTGTGGGCATGCTTGTTCGCATCTTCCACAGCCAATGCAGTATTCGTAAAGATCTGTTAGTTTTGATAGATCACCTGCTGCAGCATCTTTTAATGCCGCAGGAACTGCATAATCCTGTGGGCAGTTACGTTGACATTGTTTGCATTGTGTACAAGTTTTTGCAGCTGCAATAACTTCTTCGACTGTTGGGAGAACATTTTTACGTTTACGCATTGGAGCAACTTTCATTGCTACACGTACGGCTACTTCGCCAACTTTATCAGGGTCAAGAATTAGTACGCCTAAAACTTTACCGCTAACAAGATCGTCAACTATTGCATCTGTTGGATCATTTGTACGGTTTTTGAAGCCAACACAATTCTTTTCAGAAGCTGCAATGACTGGCGCGTTAACTTTTGCTGCTTCATCAGCGACATCTGTTCGGATACATTGCTCATCAAGTACAACTACATCAGCTAATCCTGCACGGATGAATCTAAGTTCCCAACTGATTGGACCAACTATTCTACCGCGAGTGTAATAACGTGTCATATCATGTGCAGTGCAGCATAAACCAACTATTTCGAGACTTTCATCAACTTTTTGCTCTTTTGCATAGTCAATAATACCTACTGATGGAACAACATTGTGTCCAATGCACATGATTACTGGTTTTGTACGGTCAACACTGCCAATACCAAGTTTTACAAGTGGAGCTTCTGGATCTGCTTTTGGATAGTTAAAAACTGAGATTTGTGCAATATCGCCTACTTCCATACCGATGTGGTCACACATACCAACATGGAAGGCTTTTGACTCAAAGTCTAGCGCGTTTGCCTCTTGACCGGTATGGGCTGCTGCAAGAATTTGAGTAATTTGCTCTTCAACATAAGCTAAAACATCATCTAAGTCACCGAGGGTTTCGGGTTTAATACCTGTTACAAGACGTGTAATTGGAGCTTCAACTTTAATGTTTAATCCGCCAACATCTAACGGATATCGTCTGCCATATTTCTCGATTAAATGATGGACCAAATGGCGTGAATGTGCTGAATGGCATGCTGCACCGATTGAACAGGCAAGGGCTACAATGCGTGATGATTGAGCTGCTATGTCCAATCCGCATGCGCCGCGTTTTCCAGCTGTTAAGTCACATTTACCAAAGGTACAAAGACAGCATAAATCACAATCAGGCATGTAAAATGGTTTGTATTTGTTGAGAAGTGTTAAGTCCCAATCTCTCAGGGTTGTTACGGAGGGCATTGGAGTAGGACCCATAGGCTCATTGTAATTTTCATTGACAACTTTGCCGATGGATAACTCGAGATTCTTAATAAGACCACTATTGGTCTTCATTTCATCTATTTTTATGTGAAGGTTTTTGGCGGTCAAGTTCTAACCTCTGTAAAGGTTTGATTAGTAACCGCCGTTTACAATGTTTTTAAACGTTTAGGGATTATTTGTATAGAAGTCATGTCAGACACAAAGAAGGAAAAGTTAATAAAAAGAAATATTTATACGTTATTACTTAATTTTCAAAAAGTAACACTAAAAAAGGTTGCAAAAAGCCGCAACAGCGCCACGAGCTCCATTGTTTATACCCAAATAGTCAGCCGTCAACATATACACCAACCTGCCTAAAACACTGAACATAATTTATGTGCCGTAACTACTCAAATTATTCCTTAAATATTTGTTAGAAAAAATACTCAAAATGCATAACGCACTAATTGCAGATAACTACAGAATTTTCACCCAATTTTAACCCAACAACTCACTAAATCCAAGATAAACCTAACAAAACATTCTCAAATCAGCATTTACATCATCATTTTTTTAGATCCTTAAACAGGTTTACCGGTTTTGTTTATAGCTATTTACAAATTAACATATGAATAAACCAAGAAACATAACTACATAAATTAAGACTTACCTACACAGTCTGGTTAAATAAATTAAAAACGTAAAATAGGCACATCATGAACAGATAAGAAAAGGACACATGGGATAAAAATAGCGAGTTACGACACATAAATTCGTTAACTATAAAAAATAGAAGCTGCTAAATATAATTAAGATTTTTTAGCACTTTTTTAACTGAAAGATATGCCGCATTGTCATTTGGCAAATCAATCAAAGACTGCCCATTGAGTACATAATCATCCAATTGAGAATCCTGAGCTATTTTACCCAAATACGGAAACTTTAAAGCCACCTCAGCCTGCTTACCAAGCTCATCAGGAAACCGGTAACCACCAACAAGATAAAAGTTTTTATACTGCATATCAACTTCCTGAATTATCCTAGCAGCCCTCTGCACATGATCCTGAGACTTCTTTGAATGATCCAAAATGTCAAAAACATCATCAACACGAGACGTTATTCGTCTATTTAGATTTTCCAATCCAGCCGGAGAATCGATAAGCACATACTCATAAGTCTTTGTCAAGCTTTCCAAGGCACCCTTAAGTGCAGTGTTTGGCATACAATAGCAACCCTCAATCCACTTTGTTCCAACACCAAGAAAATCAAAATGTTGACCCTCATAGAGCCCGTTTTCCCAAATACGATTTTCAATGCGTTGCGCAGGCGAAACACCAAAGGTAGTACCACCACCTTCGATAAATGTGCTAACAATCAAATCGGCAATTGTAGATTTACCTGCTTCTTTTAGATCAATTCCCACCATCTCGGCAAGATTCTGATCAGGATCAGCATCAACTAACAAAATAGGAGATTTACCTGCTTCAACAAAAGCCTTCGCCATTAAAGCAGTAAAACTAGATTTCCCTGTACCACCGCGTCCAATTGTGACAAGAGTTTTCATTTCAAAAGCCTCCTTAAATAGACCCTGCTTCTTTAAGTAAAAACTCGCATATATTATCGATGGTCTTCACAGACGAAAACTCTTTGTTTAATAAAGGCGTTTTGCCCCTCATGTCAGACTCAGTAATTTTTGTGTCAAAAGGAATAAAATCTAACACTTTTAAACCGTTTTCATCAGCAAAATTTTGAATAGCCCCTTTCTGTTCATCATTCATAACACGATTTCCAACTAGATAAAGTTGTTTCATTCCAGCTTCAAAAGCTAAATCATAAATATGTTTTGCAATTTCCAAAGATTTAAAATTAGAGTCTACAACAATAAGCAACACATCAACTTGTCTTGCTGTGCCTCGACCAATATGCTCCACACCAGCTTCAAGATCCATTACAACAGCCTCACCAGTTTCAACCACAAGATACCGCAACAAAGCACGAATAACAGCTGTTGGAGCACACATACAACCAGCACCCATTGAACGAACAGTACCCATAACAATCAAATTTACACCCAAAGGCGTAGAAACAGAATAATCATGAACAATATCATCAACCCTAAAATTCAGATTATAAACACCGTTATAACCAGAGTTAGTTTTTGCTTCTACAAGTTCCTTATTATCAGAGATGGGTTTTATTTTTCGAGCCTCTTCTGCTGTTAAACCCAAAGTTAAAGCTAAATTCGGAGAAGAATCAGCATCAATAGCTATTGTTTTATAGTTTCGTTCAACAAAACCACGAGCCAAACCACCAGCAAGCAAGGTTTTACCCACACCGCCTTTGCCAGAAACTGCAATTTTCATAACAAACACTACAAAAACGGAGCTTAGCAAATTAATTTACATTTCCTAAAGAAAAAACTGTTACTACGGATAAACAAGGAAGATAAAACAAAGGTTAGATTTGTAAAAAGCGTTAACTCTTCAGGGATAAAAGATGCAAAAGTTTTTTAACTCATATTGCCCTACTTACTTAAGAAGGAATCTCTCCATGAAAATACTAAATGAATTTGTTCCCACTCGTAAATTCTTAAAACTCGCGGATGAACTGAAAGATTTAGTTGACGGATGGAATGTTACCGACAGCGCTGCAGGGTTTCCAGCTCCAAGCGGTGTTGTTGTAAGCTGTCTTCTCAAAAACAAGTACCCTGACAAATATGTTTGCCCAATTTTCATTCTGCACTATAAAGGTCCAGTTGAAGTTGGAGGATTAGCATTAGCTTCAGATGTTATTGGTCTTGACGGTTTAGCAGTAACCATGGGTGATAAACCACATTATGGCGAAGCAATAAAAATGCTTTCATCATCAGAGGTTGCAAGAGACTTTATACGAAATGATGTTAAAACAAAGAATTTACCTCTTGGCTGTCTCTTATCTGCAAGACAATCAGTTGAGTCTGCTCTAGAGCGTGTTCGTCAGCCATGGGATTTTGTTTACTTCATGAGATTAGATGATACATCATTAGAGCAACTTAAAGCGATTTCAGCAGAATGCAAAAAACTCAACAAACCATTGTTTGCATACTTCCTTGTAGGCACAGAGAAGAATAAAGAAATTGTCAAAGTAATAGGTTGGCCAGTAACAGCCACAATGGAAGAAGTTGAAACGAAAGCAAAGAAACTTGTTGGCCTTGTTGACGGTATCATTGCAACATGTGCAGGTGATGCTGAAGGCGACAAATTAATGCTACAGAAACTTCAAAAGTTCCGCACAAAATAGACAAGAGACGTTGTCTCTCTTTTCTTTTTACGTTTTTCATGTTTTGTTTTTACAAGTTTTACTATATTGACGATAGACTTAAGTTATGGATGTAATTTAGCTGAAGGGAACATTAGGTAAGGTTTGATGAACACTGTTCAAGTTATTGCCATAGAAGGTTTGCCCTTAAGTAGAGAAGGAGATAATATAGGCCAGTTAATTGTGAACACCACAAAGACCCACGGTATTCAATTGCAAGAAAGAGATATCATAGTTGTTACGCACGTGTTTGTTTCTAAAGCGGAAGGAAACATTGTTAACCTTGACACTGTAGAGCCTTCTAAACGAGCATTTGAAATTGCTAAACAGACAAATAAAGACCCAGCTTTAGTTGAGGTTATATTGCGAGAAGCAAAAGATATCGTTAAAGTGGGTCCAAATAGCATAATTACAGAAACTAAAAGTGGAACTATAAGTGCCAATTCAGGGGTTGATCGTTCAAACGTTTCAGGAGAAAGAAATGTTGTCCTTTTACCAAAAGACCCCAGTAGGTCAGCTCAAAATATTAGGATAGAAATTAAACGGTTAACAGGCATTAACGTGGCGGTTATCGTTTCAGACACTCATGGCAGACCGTTTAGGATAGGTGAAATCAATGTCGCAATTGGTGCTGCAGGAATAAAACCCATACGGGATAGACGTGGCGAAAAAGATCTTTTTGGCTACACTTTACAGATTAAACAAACGGCCATTGCAGACGAGTTAGCCTCTGCGGCTGAATTAGTAATGGGACAAGCTAATGAAGGCATTCCAGCAGCAATCATAAGGGGCTATACGGTATATCAAAGCGTTGAAGATATGTCATCATCAGTTAAGTTAGTAAGACCAAAAGAAAAAGATCTATTTCGGTAAAAAGGCGGCAATAGACTTAAACACCAAAACAGATAGTCAAAATGTTGAGGAAAGAACCATGGAGATAAAAACTTCGCAAGAATTTTTTGAAAACATTCTTTCAACAAAGTTTAATCCCGAGAAAGCAAAAGGTACAGATGTAGTAATTCAAATAAATTTAACTGGAAATAACCCAAGTGACTGGGTGGTAACCATTAAAGATCAAAAAATTCAGTCTAAACGAGGGATTGTCATAGAGCCAACATTGACTTTAAAAACATCAGAGGAAAATTTTCTAGAGTTAGTGAATGGTAAAATAAGCGCAGAAAGAGCACTCCTTAGTGGCAAAGTTAACTTTAAAGGCGACATTACAACAGCGTTACAATTGAAAGCAGCAGGTTTTCTCTAAAAGATCAATAGAAACTATCTTTGATGTTACAAGAAACCTGATTGTCATCGATATAGTGTTAATTTTTTCGTTACATATTTATTTCAAGTTTTCTAATGTACAGAGGGAGATATTGTATGCCTAAAGTTGAACGCAAAATTCCAATTAAGGATTATGAGTTTAATAAAAATTGGACAGTGGATGAACTAGTTGGACAAATGGATACTGCGTGGGGTTTTACTGCAGGAAAACTTGCTGTGGGAGTTAACATTTTAGAGGATATGGTTAACAGCAAAGATTGCATAAAGTTTCTTTCTTTCCCAGCAGACATTTGTGCTACTGGCACACGTGGGGTCATTAAAGAGTTAGTGAAACGTAAAATGATTGACGTTATAATCACCACCTGCGGAACTTTAGATCATGACATTGCCAGATGCTATCGGGATTACTACAGAGGGAGTTTTGTTATGAATGATAGCAAACTGCATCAAGAGGGTGTTAACCGTTTAGGCAATGTATTGGTGCCCAATGATAGTTATGGGATAGTTATTGAAAAACAAATTATTGATATGCTTGAAACGCTTTACAAAGAAGGAAAAAGAGAATTTAGCACCACAGAGCTCTGCCGAGAAATCGGTTTACGGTGCTGTAATGAGAACTCAATTTTGTATTGGGCTGCTAAAAACAATATACCAATTTTTGTTCCAGGTATAACGGATGGTGCAGTAGGTTATCAACTATGGTTTTTCAGTCAGGATCATAAAGACTTTCGAGTTAACCTGTTAAAAGATGAGGATGACCTAAACAATATAGTATTTGATGCTAAAAAATCAGGTGCACTAATAGTTGGAGGAGGCATTAGTAAGCATCACACAATATGGTGGAATCAATTTAAGGACGGCTTAGACTACGCGGTATACATTAGTACTGCAGTAGAATGGGATGGAAGTCTCAGTGGTGCAAGACCACGTGAAGCAGTAAGCTGGGGAAAAATCAGCGAAAAAGCTGAACGTATAATGATTGAAGGTGACGCTACAATGATCATGCCTATAATGTTAAGTTCACTAATAGAGAGGCTAAATAAGAAGACACAACTGTAAAGTGACTCCTCAAACTTTTTTTGTTTTAAATTTAAACCGTAACTCCCGCTGTTTTAGGTAATCGATATTTTAACGTTTAACTTTTCAGCAAGCACTCTTGTTGCTTTAGGAATCTCAGAGAGCATCCACTTATCACCAATCCACAACTTGTACACCCTAGAAAAATACAACACAACATCCCCAACAGAATACCGCCCCAAAAGACCACACCCCAAAAGCAAATCATACACACGATAATAAAAAAGCAAAGCAACAAAATTCACAAACACCCAACCCTGCAAACCCAAATCATCCCACATATACAACCTAGCAGCATTAAGCGAATTCTTAAAAACATCAAACACACCCTCCACCTCAACACGCTCCTTAAGCAACTCAAAAACCCTCGCAGCACCAAACCCACAATTAGTAACAACACCAATAGTCCCCATACAAAACTGACACTCAAAAAACTCTGACAAACCCAACTTTTTCTCAACAACACGCAACACAAAATCCCTCTCCGCCTCCACCCTCAAACGTTCATCAAAAAACAAAAAAACCCTACGACCACAAACACCAACACCACCATACAAATGGTACATCATAGGCGCAGTCATCGTAATCGTTGTAGCAATCGCTGTAAACATAATTGTTACTCTTAGAAAAAAATAATCAGATAAAAACAACTACCCACTTCTTTTTTTTGTTTAACACCACATTTGCCCACATATTTAACAAAAATTTGACACATTATTAAATAAACAGTCACAGTTTTGTGTTATGGACAAATATTAGATCAAATAGCAGACCAAAAATTAAGCAAAGATTTACCAAACATTTTTAAATTTAACTGCGCATAATTATACGGTATTATAAATGCGCAAGCATATGATTGTTCTATTTACGGTGTGCCTTATAGCAGTTTTTGCTGCTTTGATATTTGTTTGGAACACAACGGATTCTCAGCAAAGTGAAAAAGCGTCTGGCGAAATGTCGCTTATTAGAAATTTCAACACTCCTGATGAAGAGCAGGCAATTGCAACGGCTGAAACGTTGGATTATGTAACTATCACAGGGTATGGACGTTTTGACATGCGGGATTCTGAAGATTACAAGCAGCCCAGAACATATATTTCATATGTCTATGCCAAATTTATTGACATAGAAGTCATAAAGTATTACCAAGAGAGATATGTTTACCAACAGAAACAAACAAGCCCAAAAAGTGTAACATTGAATTACATGACAAATGTTACCCAGTTTACCAATGTCAGCGTTACCAATGACGGAGAAGCCATCGTCATCTATGACGTAGACAATTCTGCAACTCTGTCAACAACTAATTTTCGATCTGCAGTTCCACATGTCTTTTATAAGAGTTCCACGGAGTACCAGAGCTTGCAATTAGGTGATAACTTGAACTTTTCTGATGTCTATTTTATAGAAATGAAGTATCAGTATTTTGAATATTATGCATCTACAGCTGCCTGGTGGGCTGATGCTCAGCAAATAGTTATACTTGACCAGAATTTAGCGCATATATTGATTTGCATATATGATATGCCCCAAATAATCGCTTGATAACGACATCTTTTTTGAAACGATTGTCATTTTTAATCAGCAGATAATAAACTCTGGTTAATGCGCAACCAATTATGAACAAACAGGTTAAGACCAAAAGGTTGAAGTAAAAATCTGAAAAAATTTTAGGGTAAAAAAGAAAAGTTGTTAGGTTTTTGGCAGATCTTTGAAGATCCAGCTCATGTCGGGGCCGTTGCGTTTTTCTGTAACGCGTTCAGATAGTGCGTGACAGATTAGGGGTAAGGCTATTGTGGCGTCGCAGTAGCAGACTGCGCGAGTGTCAGATTGGCTGTTGATTTTGCCCCAGCTTATAGCTTCTTCAAGTGTGCAGCCGCTTAAGCCGCCCCATTGAGGAGAGTCTGTTGTAATTTGGATAGCGTATTTGTGGGGGTAGTAATATTCTTGTAAGCTTTTGCGTAGGCCACCTTGTCTGCCTTGGACACCTTTGTCTTCGGTCATGGGGCTAACTGATATGGCTATTAACTGTGTAAAGTCTTTGGGTACTCCGCCGCCGACGTAGACTACTCCGACGTCTTTGGTTTTAGTGCCTATTTGGATGAATTGGTCAAATTCTTTGACACTATCAATATGGACATTATGCCCTTGATTTTTAGCTAGCAGAAAGGTTTCGCCATATGCACTGTCAACCATGGCGGGGCTAAAGATAGGTACGTTGTGTTTTGCGGCTATAGTAGATATTGCTGGAATATTTTTTGTACTGAGATATTTGCCTAGTCCGTGAAGGAATTCTGCAGAGGTGTATTGATATTCTTCGCTGCAGGTCATAACATAGTCAGTTACGATTTCTTCCATTTTGCGGTAATCAGTTTCTTTTCCGTAAACATCATAATACCTGTTAACGTCATCAGATAAGAGTTGTTCGTCGTTTGCCATATGACTACCTTGCCAGTAACCAAAACCCATAGCATCAACAATATCCTCTGAGACGTTTGCACCTGTTGACACCAAGACGTCGATGAAACGATTTTCAATAAGCCAGTTGATAATTGTCCATTGACCGGCGGTGCTCATTGAGCCTGCAAAGCCTAGTGCAATTACAATGTCTTTTTCTTTTAACATTTTTTCCCATATATCAACAGCTTCGCCTAATTTGCGGCCTTGATATGCAGTTCTACCCATTTCTTTTAATAATTGTGAAATTGGTTTCTGTTTTGCAACTTTGATTGGTTCAAGCTTTTTTTGGAAATATGAATCATTACTCATCCAAGTACACCGAGGGGTTATATTGTCACCCGCTAATATTTGAAATTTGTCATCAATAACAATAACCATGACCACGTCAATTGCATGAGTTTTTTTGATGTGGCGAACTAGCTTTGAGGTTTTTTGGAAAAACTATTTTACTATATTGACAGGATTTGCTCGAGATATT
>WQSY01000012.1 GCA_009787585.1 Candidatus Bathycorpusculum sp.
CAATATGCGTATTTCTTCTCGCTCCATTGGTTGTGTTCCCAAAATAGATTACAGTAACAACCTATTATATTTTTCGCAAGTTATTATTTAACTGACCCTTATGTCTGTGTCTGCGCAGATAGGGTTCAAGCCGTCTGTACCACAATTTACTGTAGAGCTTGTTGACGGCTCTTATGATGTTCCGTCTTCTAGTACAACTACTATCGACCAATACACAGGAGAAAAAACCACAACCACCACGCCTGGATATCATGTAGAAAACAAAACCATAGAGATACTATAAAAAACCAACCCTTCACACCCTACACTGGCACAAACGGTATTACATATTATCTGTATTATTCTGTTCAATCCAAGGGACGTTTTGGTGAAGACTGGCAAAATTGGGGTTCAACAGTTCAAATAAAGAATTCGTATGGCGGGGGTTTTTTGCCATCGTCCGAATATTTGCAAGGTAGTATAGTGTCAGGTTCAGCAAACGGTTATACTAATGGTGCTCAAGTGGATTTTAGGGTCGAAGCAATAATTGGACATTATGTTCCCGATAGCCCCGATCACATGTTTCCACAGTTTTGGTTTGAGACTGATGAATCAAGTGGTTGGAGTAGTGTGCAGACAATTACTATAGCCTCGGAGTTATCATCATCACCTTCACAAACAGCGACTTTTCCACTTGTAACCTCTGATGGTAACGGTCAATCGCAATCTCCATGTCAGGCGCAGCCATCAAATGGTGTATTCTCTAATCCGTTATTCATGTTTGGTGTTGGCGCGCTTTTTGCAGGGGGTATCATAGTTGTGGTGTTGTTTCTTAGGTGGCAACCAAAAAATCAGTCTCAGGAGTGAAGGTATAGTATGCGTAAGTGTACTGTTTTACTGTTAATCGTCTGTATGGTAATGTCGAGTCTACTAGTGCTCACCGTTATGCCTGCAACAGTACAGGCTGCATCTAAACCGTCTGTTCCACGGTTTAGCGTAAAATTTATCGACAACTTGTGCGATATATCGCCATCTGTTACAACAACTATTGACCCCTATACAGGGAAAGAAAAAATAACTACCACCCCCGGTTATCATGTAATCTCTAGAACAATAGAGGTTACGATTAAAAATCAGCCTTTTACACCCTACACCGATGAAAACAGAAACAAAATTAACCTATACTACGTAATTCAATCCAAAGGTCATTATGGAGACTGGCAAGGCAACGACACACGTTTAGTCTATCTAGACTCGGAATATACGATATGGTCGATGTCTTTGAATGATTTTGAAGATGGCTCAAAGTTAGATTTTAGAGTAGACGCAGTAATTGGTTACATGTATGAATTTATCCATCCAGATCATCCACTTCTTGTATTGCGTACGGAGTTAATTGGTGAATCAAGCGGTTGGAGCAGTATTCAAACATTCACTCTAACTTATAAGTCCCAATCTTCACCCTCATATCCTTCACAAATAGCTAGCTCACCAGAGAACCCAATATCCACATTTGATGATAATCCGGTGCCGTCTACAAATTTTGTTCTCTCTACATGTTTTCTGTTAGGAATTATAGCTATCCTGTTTTGTGTTGTCGTGGTTTTGGTATTACTGTTTATTAGTCGTCAACGAAAAACGTTAGCTTTAATTAATAGCTCACCACAAAATAGCTAATCAGTCAGAATTTCTCATTTGTGGGTAAAATGATTAGTGTTTTTTGGGTTTTGCTTATATAGTCTTTATAAAGTGTGGATAAATAAAAAGTTTAATGTGTTACCCGCATGTGTCGTATGTTGGTATGGCGAAGGTTGATAAAAAGTAGTTTAAAAATATGTTGAATTGTGTAAAGTTTTTTGTATTGCGTTTTTCACAGCAGAAAGCGTACCAACATTTGAGAATTTCTGAATCAGAGGTGAGGTGTTTGTATGTGTAAGTACATTGTTTTAGTGTTGGTTACGTGTCTGATGGTGTCACGTTTGTACGTTGATGGTTGTCAAGTGTTGTGTTTTCTAACGTGTGCATACTAAGGTTGTGTTTTGCTGTGGTGAACCTTTTGTTGAGTTAGGTTTGTTTGGAATAACGTTTTTAATCCAGTAGGTGTAGAGTGTCTGTATGCGTAAGTGGTCTGTTTTACTGTTGATTGCCTGGTTGGTGGTCTTAAGTCTAAGTATATTCACTGTTTCATCTGCATCTGCGCAGGTAGGATATAAACCGTCCGTACCACAGTTTAGTGTAAAGCTTGTTGATAGTTCCTATGATGTACCGCCGTCTTCTTCGACAACTGTT
The DNA here is from genome assembly GCA_009787585.1 of Candidatus Bathycorpusculum sp. Classification (GTDB taxonomy): domain Archaea; phylum Thermoproteota; class Bathyarchaeia; order Bathyarchaeales; family Bathycorpusculaceae; genus Bathycorpusculum; species Bathycorpusculum acidaminoxidans. Next base: position 2,269 of record WQSY01000012.1, read on the forward strand.
GATCAATACAATGGGAAAGAAACTATCACTACGATTCCAGGTTATCATGTAAGCCAAAATTCAATAGAGGTTATAATTAAAAATCAGCTTTTCATACCCTACACAATTGAAAGCACTGACACTTGGCAGTATGGTCCAAACGGGCAACAGTTTAATCTATACTACACTATTCAGGTTAAGGGTCATTTTGGCGAAGACTGGAAAAATTTTGATAATCCTTGGGATAATTATTATTTTCATCCTACGGTTCAGTCAAATTCCGAGTATACTGTTGTGTCGAAGCCCGCAAATTATGCTATTGGGGATCAGTTGGATTTTAGAGTCAAAGCAGCGATTGGGTATATCTATAATGCGGCATATAACAATGCGCCAATTATGCCTCCACAGTACATGATATGGGAAACTGCTGAACGGAGTGAATGGAGTAGTGTTCAAATATTCACTGTATCTGGTAATCCTGTAGCTTCTGCATCGCCTACGCAAATAATAACTTTTCCGCCTGTAATCTCTGATGGTAACAGTCAACCGCAAACGCTAAAGGGTATATACACTACCCCCTTCTTTCTATTTAGTATGGGTGCGCTTTTTGCAGGTGTTATCATAACTGTGGTGTTGGTATTTCTTAGACGACAAATAAAACCTCAAATTACACAAACTCAAAGGTTGATACCTACACTGAATAATTATCACATACTAGTTTTCCCTCAATTTATGCTTATGTTAGGTGTAAACGGTGAATTTTAGAAGTAAAAAAATTACGGGGTATCTAATCCTCATGGTGGTTACTTCGTATGGGTTGTTAATGGTTGAACCTTCTGTAGCAGTTATAACGGTGTCTGATAAACCCAGTTCTGGGCCTGAGATTGACTCTGTAGTGATATATAATACGCCTGTTTGGACGGTACCGAACATTATTGATTCATATACTGGAGCATTCGTAACTACTGGACCGGGGTTCTGGACACAAAATGGAACTGTAGAGATAACAATTAAAAACACTCTATTTATGCCATACACTGATGAGAACGGTAACAGCGTTAATACGTATTATTCTATTTTTTATAAAACCGAAAATAGTTCAACATGGATGGGTGTACCTCTTGGGGAGCGTGGTATTGTTCCTATTGCAGTGTATCAAACAGATTTTGCCTACACGGTTATAGATTTTAGTTATGGTGCCTATCCAATCATAAGTGCTTATAGACGTTCTTTTGGGTTTTATAGTGGCAATACAATTTTTCGAATTCAAACAGTAGAACAAGGATACTTTAATTATTCAGATATACCTATTTTTGAGGGTGTGGGAAGTGAATGGACTGAGTTTACGATAACGATACCTTCCCACAACCCTTACAGCGATACAAATCTGGTGGGCACTTCAAAACCCAACATACAACCAATACTCATTGCACCATCAACATCAGAACCCTATACCTTACCCACTTCAGACTCATACATTCCTCCACACAAAAATCCCTGGTCATATAACCTGTTAATTATCATCTTTATCACAATGGGTGTTATCACGATTCCATTAGTAATTATCGTATACCGTTACAGAAAAAGGAAAAACCCCAGTTATACCCGTGACTCGTCGTAAGCTAACAACAACCTAAAATCCCTGAAAGTATAACCATGTTTGAGTAATAGAGAGTGGATATTTATTAAAACGATATTTATGCTGTGAATTGTGTTTTTACGTTAACTACAGCTAGTTATAATTACACGTAATATAACTGTGTTTTTATAATTTAACTATTTAAAAAACACTTAAAAAACCTTTAATTTCGCTATTCCGTCATTTTAACGAGATTTCATAGTTACATTTTCAGGATTTTAGGTTGCGAAGAGAATCAAAAGTTAATTGAAGAGTTTAAAATTGTGCCGTATTACGTCAAACTTAAAAATTAAAAGTGTTCAACTATAAATTGGTTAGATCAAGTTTGAAATTGTTTGAGGTTTTTGGTGCTCCGGCCGGGATTCGGACCCGGGTCTTCGGCTCGAAAGGCCGGAATACTTGACCGGACTATACTACCGGAGCGCTTATGTTTGAAGTATCAAGCAGAATATAACTTCCCCTGAATAAACTTTACCCTTCTAAATGTGTGCTTTCAATTTTTGGTTTTTTGTTGTTTGGGTTTTTTGGGTTTGAAGAGGAATGCTGTTATTTGTTCTACTAGTTTCATTTGGTTCTGTTGTGTTTTTTCTAGATCAGTAAAGCGTTTTTCAATGTCTTTTGTTATGTTTTGGTTTTCGATGCGGTTTGCGCTGCGGAACATGAGCATCATTTTGAAGACTTCTGATATAGCTTTTTGTTGTTCTTCGATGGAGGTATGTTTTACGCCTGCACATATAAGAATTAGGTCTATGTAGTGTTCTTTGATTTTTAGTTCTGCGTTTACAGAGGGGTCTTTAGTAAGTGTTAGGCTTAACGGGTTTTGTTTGCCCAGCTCGTTAGCGGTGGGAAAGCGGATTATAAGGTCTCCTTTTATCCATGATGTGACAAATTCGTTAACGATTTTGCGGACATCTTCCTCACTGTACAGTGCAGCTGTCGCTGATGATGTTATTACTGGTGGTGATGGTTCCGGTTTATTCTTTATTTGAACACGGATTATTTTGTTTTCTACGTTTTTCTTTGTGTTAATGTTGTTGTTGTTTTGCGCCATTTGTTGCTCCTCTTCTGTGGTAATGGTTGTTAATTCATTTTAAGCATGACTAGTATATAAGAAAATCATACATGGAAAGTTAAAAAACGCTTTTGTTTTCGTATGGTGTGTTGCCTAAAATTTTTATAGTTGCTTTTTCAACGGTTTCTCTGTTTTGTTCGTCGGTGTAAACGCGTATGATGTTCATGAATCCTTTTAGGGTTTCAAAAATTTTTGAGCTGTCGCTGAGTTTTTGTAGATCTCTTCTACCGTTTGTGTTTTTTCTGGTAAATACTGGAATTTCTGGGGTTTCTATCATAACAGCGTGATGATATGGAACTGAGGGTACTGTTGGGACATCAATAGTTATCTTTTCAATATCTACTGTTGCCTCTTTTGCGATTTCGCTTCTGATTTGTGTGCGGTAACTTTCTCTGCTAAACAAGTTGGAGGCCATGTGGTCTTTTTCGTAAAAGGTGCGTTCGTATGCGCATTTTAGCATTTTGCGGCGTTCTAAATTTTCAATAATGAGTTTAGAGGCTTTACACTTTTTTAGTGTTGTCCAAACAGTGTAGTCATCTAGTTGGAGGTATTCTTCTGGGGTTTTAAACGTGGTTAACCCTAACTCACTGTTAGCTTTGTCCATGGCGTCTGCTAACATAATTTGTGCGGCTCGGCCCATTCGGTGAAAATAAATACTTTTGAATGATTCAATGCGGGCAATCATGAATGCTTCTAAAGCTGAAAGCGCGCCAAGTTCCACTGCTAAATTTTCACCTAAAATGTCCAGAGCATGAATTAGTCGATAAACATCTATAAAGCCATATTCTGCGCCTGTGTGGTAGGTGTCTCTTAAAATGAAATCCATTTTGTCAACATCAACAGCGCTACTGATTATTTGGTCAAGAAAGGCTTTGCCTGCTCTGCGGGCTTTTCCAACTGCTAGTTTGCCGACTTCATTTGGAGTGTAGCCTATTTTGGAGAGTTTGTCTGCTATTTCACTTTTTTCAACAAGCCATGTGGTCATATCTTCATGTGTTTTATGCAGATCTTTAAGCAGTAAGTGTTCAAACACGTGCGAGAAAGGACCATGCCCGCAGTCATGCAGCAATGCGCTAATGCGAGTCATATCTACTTCTTCTTCAGTAACTTGTTGAGATATATGGGGGTTATCCAGAGTGCTGCCTGCCAAGAACATTACGCCTATACAATGTTCAAACCGTGTATGATTAGCGCCCGGATACACGTATTCTGACCCTGCGAGCTGCCTTATCCGGCGTAAACGTTGCATTGGGTATGTGTCAATTATGTCTTTTTCTGCTTGTGTAATGTACACATAACCGTGTACTGGATCTTTAATTTCTCCCCAGTAAGCCTTTGGCATATTCTTCGCCTTGTTTACAAGTTATATTATTTATGTTAGCTCCCTATAATGGTTAACGCTAACTGAACACTAAGGTGTGAACTATGAAAGGCATATTTATCTGCATTGAAGGTTTAGATGGAAGTGGAAAATCAACTCAAGCGAAACTGTTAACAAAAAAACTTTGCAAAGCAGGTTACAACGCCGTTTTTACAGCAGAACCCAGTCAAGGAAAAATTGGTAAACTCGTACGTAAATGTCTCTTTGAAAAGGAACGCTTGCCCACAACAGTTGAGGCCTTACTTTTCGCTGCTGACCGTATTGAACATGTAAAAAACACTGTTGTTCCTGCTTTAACGGAGGGCAAAATTGTAATCTCTGACCGTTATGTTTACTCATCACTTGCTTATCAGGGCAGCGCCGGTTTAGATTTAACTTGGATAGAAACTATAAATGCTAATGCTAAAAAACCTGATTTATCCATCTTTATTGATGTAGCCCCCGAAATAGTTTTGGAACGTCTTAAACGGAAAAAATCTGTAATGGAAAATCTGCAAACACAATTACACGTGTATGAAATATACCAAAAATATGTTGCCCGCGGCGAACTAAAAAAAATTGATGGCGCTAAAAGCAAAAAAGACGTTTTAAACGCGTTATATGCTGAGGTTGTCTGTTTTTTAAAAAAGAATAGGGTCTAAAAAATTGAGAAGAGTTAATCTTCTCTCCATTTGAACAATTTAACTGCTAAAAGAAAAATAACTGCAGTTATTACGCCTAATACCGCGATATCTATACACGCATTTGTTATATTACCGTAGACCATGACATTGTTTAAGCCTTCTGTAACATAGAATAATGGTAGAACATGGGCGACTGTTTGTAGATATTTTGGCATCATGCTTAACGGGAAAAAAGTGCCTGCTAAGAACATCATTGGAAAAGTTACAATGTTGCCTATAACGCCTGCTGTTTCTGGATTTTTGGCTACTGAACCAACTAACATGCCAAGTGAAGCAAATAGTGTGGGCCCCAAAATTAAAAATGGTATTAACGCTAATATTTGTTCTAACGATGATAACATAATATGTGCACCAAACGCGAATACTCCTACGCTAACCATTAGTAAGAAGCCTGCAGCTGATAATACAATGTAGAATAAAACTTTGGAAGTTAACCACTCCATTTTTGTTAACGGTGTTAAGGAGAGCTGTTTGAAGAGTTTGTTTTTCTTATAATCCGCGGCGATATTGACTAGTGAAAACATTGGATTTGTTAGAATAGAAAAGCCAATTAAACCAGGGATTAAAAAATCAATATAATTGGTTTGTTGCGCGTTTAAAGGGGTTAATGTTACACCTATTATCACGGAGCCGTTGTAGTGTTGTAAATTGAAATAGTTTGCGTATCCACTTACTGTTCCACTAACAATACCGCTTGTACTAGACGCTGGACTGCCATAAACTGTAATATTTACCTGTTGACCTGATGCGTAAGCTTTTGAGAAATTCGCAGGTATAACTATACCATCTTCTGCTGAATGCGCTTTTAGAAAATCTTCAAAGTTTTCTGAAGCATCTACTATTACAACTCTAATTGTTGAAGACTCATTTAACGCCGATAGAAACTGATCTCCAAAATTTATGCCAATACCTGTTATACCCTCAGGGTTAAAGATGCCTTCATCTTTGTTTTGAGCGTAAATGTCTGTAGTTCCCGTATCTCCACTGAAAATGGCACCAAAAATCAAGATTAAGATAACCGGAAAAATTAAGCCAAAAAATAGGCCATATTTGTTTCTCAAGTAACCTACACTAAATACTTTAAAGTCTGCATAAATACGTTTAAAACTAACCATGTTTAACGTCGTCCTTTTTTGTTTGATTTCTGTTCTATCTCTTTTTCTTGTTGTTCGCCAAGCGGTTCATTAATTAGTTTGATAAATACGTCCTCCAGACTGTCTTGAAGAGTCTGTATCTCTCCCCAGGGCATTTTTGACTGTTCAGCAGCTGCCAACGCCGCTAACATGTCTATCTTGTTTTTTAATGGTATGATAATTTTTTCTCTAATTTGATTGTATTCTACTTGCAGGTCAGTATTTTCTTTAATATACTTTGCAAGTTGTTGTGTTCCCTGAATTTCTAAACGCTCACCTGAACCATGTTGTTGAATAATTTCTTCCGTAGTTCCTATAGCCACAATATGGCCATGATCCATAATTGCCACTCTATCTGCGAGCTGTTGTGCCTCATCAAGATAATGTGTAGTTAAAATGATGGTTTTCCCTTTTGATTTCAATTTACGAATAACTTCCCATATCGCACGTCTAGCATTTGGGTCTAAACCAGTGGTGGGTTCATCAAGAAAAAGCACTTCCGGTGAATTTACCAGCGAAAGAGCCAGTCCAGTTTTTTGTTTTTGACCACCTGATAAACTTTCAAAAACATGTTTTTCCATTTCGTCAAGTAAAACTTCTTTTAAAATTGCGTCAGCGTCAACTTTAACATTGAAAAGATTTGCATAATAATTAATAGCTTCTTTTGGCGTGGTTTTTTCAAAGAAGGTAAATTCCTGCGGAATTACTCCAATTTTTTTATGAACCTCATATCCGTCTTTCCAGGGATCTAGCCCTAGAATTTTTACCTCGCCACTGTCACGTTCTCTCAGTCCCTCCATGATTTCTATAGTAGTGGTTTTACCTGCCCCATTTGGGCCTAGTAGTCCAAAAACTTCTCCTTGTTTAACTGTGAAAGTTATGCCGTCAACTGCTTTAAGACTGCCATAACTTTTCTTAAGATCTGTTACCTCTATGGAAAACATTTTCTTACCTCTCTTTTAATTGAACTATTATTTCCATTTTTAGAGGTGGGAAAAACATTTGTATAATATACACCTTTCGACTAAAACTATTACATATATGCTGGACATTGAAATTCAATATTTTATTATCATATTGTGTTTTCGTTTAAAACTTGTTTTATAGCTGCTTTGTTTATGTTGTCTATAATGACTGTGACTAGTTCTTCTGGGGCAATATATCTCGGGCCTTGTTTATGAAAAACTTGAAACTCTACTGCTTTAACTGTGAAACTTGTTCTAAATATATAATAATCAAATTTTAACGCGATTTTTTTTTGCGCTTGATATTTGTAATAACGTATTACACAAAAAAAATCCAGTAAAACTTGTGCGGTCTTAAGCGTGTTGAGTGCTCGGTTAACTTCTTGTTCATTGAGAAAATTAAAATACTCCTCTTCTGCTATGCCAAACTCGAAGAGTACTTCGCCATTTGGAATAGTAGGTATGGTGATTTCTTCGAAACGAAACGGTTTTCTGTTCAAATTATTCAGAGTTTTTATAAGTTTTTGTTGAAGCTGTTTACTGCTAACTGTTGATGAAAAACTTTTTAGAAAATGAACATTTAATGGAAAATTTTCGTATTTGCCCAGCATTAATGGTTCCGTTTATGTTTTAGTTTTTATGTTTTTGATTTTTTCTAAGCTACTTAACAATTCTGAGAGGGCAGCACTTAACTTCTGTAGTTCTTCTATGTTTTCTGTTTGCTCAATTTTCTCTTCAAGCCCTTGGATTTTTGTTAGCAAAATAGTTTCTAATTTAGTGTAAGCAGTGTCTACTTGAGGCGTCCTTTGATTTGTTGTTTGTTCATCTTCTTCTTCTTCTTTTACTATTATTACTTTTTTCTGATCATGTCCACACCAAAGTGTGCCATCTTTTAATCTAAGAAGCGGAGCTGAACACGCTGGACATGCAAGATCTGTTAATGCTGCACCTTGCCGTAGCAAATCGGCCATGCGTTTTATTGACGTATCTTCTTTTTTTGACTGCAATTAATAACCTCAAAGTTAAATATACCTCAAAAGCTTATATAACTAGTCACTGCGTTTTTTATCAAAAAAGGGATTCATATGGTACGGAAGAAAAAAGCTGAAGAATATGAAGCTAAAACTCAACAAGCTTTAGGCGTGCTTGGTGAAGTTTCAGAAGACAGCACCACCCCCCGAAACATTCGACGTGCTGCCAAAGATGCAATGAATGCCTTACAAAGTCCCGAATTTACTCCAGCAGTTAGAGCTTCAAACGCTGTATCAATGCTAGATGAAATTCTACAAGACCCAAATATGCCCCCCTATACACGTGTAAAGCTCTGGAACGTTATGAGCTTTATAGAAGCCATAAAAGATTAAGACATGCTAACAATCCCCCTCTTTACAGAGCCTCTTTATAGAAAATTCTTACTATAACAGCTTACAAACAAGACTTAACACTGATAACTGCTAAGCGTAAGCTTCTATTTCTTTATAGAGGTGTCAGTTTGTTCCCAAGTTTGTCGTGTAACACTATAAGAAATCTAAAATAAACATCTGTAAACATGCGATTATAAATTTAGTTGACGGTTTGTTTAAACTGTTTTTTGTGTTGGTTTTATTCGTGTTTGTTGATTGTTTTTTGCTAACAGATATATGCGACTGCTTGTATTTACTTTTTAGAGTTCCACGGAGCGTTACTCTTTGAAATATGATGTAATAATTGTTGGCGCAGGCCCCGCCGGTATATTTTCAGCTTTAGAGTTAACAGAGAAAGCAAATTTGAGTGTTCTTGTTTTAGATCGGGGACAAGTTATTGATAATCGTAAATGTCCCTCTAAGAGAGGTTTTGAGTGTGTGCATTGTGAACCGTGTGCAATTCTTGCAGGCTGGGGTGGTGCAGGCGCGTACAGTGATGGTAAACTTACTTTATCAACAGAAGTTGGTGGCTGGTTAAATCAGTATGTTTCAACTAAAGAGTTAGTTGACCTCGTAACATATTGTGATGAGATTTATCTTAAATTTGGTGCAAGTGAGACTGTTTATGGCACGGAGAATGATGAAGTAAACAGAATAGAAAAAGAAGCTGCACATGCAGGTTTAAAGCTTGTAAAACAAGAAGTTCGCCATATGGGTACTGATAAATGTCTTCAAGTTTTAAAACGTATGTTTAACGCCTTGGAAAATAAAATAACTTTTAAACCTAAAACAGACGTTAAGGGTTTAATTATTGAAAATAATGTAATTCAAGGCATCGAAACAGTTACTGGAGAGAAATTTTACTCAACTTATGTAATTATTGCCCCTGGAAGAGGTGGCGCTGAGTGGCTGCAAACTGAGGCACAAAATCGTGGTTTAAAAACTGTAAACAATCCCGTTGACATTGGAGTACGTGTTGAAGTTTTAGCGTCTGCTATGGAAAAGTTGACCAAAATTCTCTATGAACCTAAACTTATTTATTATTCAAAACAATTTGATGATCAAGTTCGTACTTTCTGTGTTTCACCTTATGGGGAAGTGACAACAGAATCATACGATGGCGTTCTAACAGTAAACGGTGGTAGTCAGGCAGAAAGTAAAACTAATAACACTAATTTTGCCATCCTAGTTAGTACACAATTTACTGAACCTTTTAAGGAACCAATTGCCTACGGTAAATACATTGCACGTCTCTCTAATTTGCTTAGCGGCGGTGTTATGGTACAACGTTTAGGCGATTTAACTGCTGGTAGACGTAGTACTCCTGAACGTATAGCTCGTAGCGTAGTGCAGCCAACACTCAAAAACGCAACCCCTGGCGACTTAAGTTTCGTTTTACCATACCGTCACCTAGTTGGTATTCGTGAAATACTTCAAGCCCTTGACACTATTGCCCCTGGTGTTCACTCAAGAGATACTCTGCTCTACGGTGTTGAAGTTAAATTCTACAGTAGTCACCTGCAACTAAATAATTCTCTAGAAACCAAAATTCAAAACATGTTCACCATTGGCGATGGTGCAGGTGTAACCCGAGGTTTAATTCAAGCCTCTGCGTCTGGTGTTATAGTTGCAAGAGAAATTTTAAAACGGGAAAAATTGAAGGCCTAACTATGAGTACTATAATCGCTAAAGAAATTGGTTGTTCTCATTGCAGTGCTCCAGTGGAATTCAAACCTGGCGAAATAGTGGTAACATGTAAATACTGTGGTTTTACAACAGTTATCCAAACAGGTCAAGCCTTCAACTTTGAGCATTCTTTAATTTTAAACAATTATGATGCCGCACGGATAGAAAACTGTATTCGCTCATGGATGAGTAGCGGTTTTATGAAACCTGGTGATTTGGCTAAAAAATCTAAAATAACAGAGAACGCTCTTGTTTATCTGCCTTTTTGGGTTGTATCTACTGTTGCTGCAACTAAATATAAGGGTATTTTTGAGCGTGTTTCTCCTCCTGTTACAAAGGATGGGCAAATTGAAAAAGAGTACAACTGGCTTGTTTTGGCAAGAAAAGCCACAGTGTTCCCTACACGTGAATACACTGTGCCTATAGCTGGCAAAATTCCCTATGATTTTCGGAAAATTGAAGGGTCAGCTAAAGTGTTAAACAGTGAAATAAATAAGGATGAAGCTTTGGAGTTAGCTAAGCAGCAAATTGAACATCAGCATCGTTTTCTGCTTCAACGAGATATTGACCGCGTTATCGAGCTCTCTACGGCATTGGAACTTAAACAAATGCTGTATTTGCATGCTCCCGTATGGTTCATCAAATATGAGTATAAGGGCAATTTGTACCAGTTAATCATTGACGGGTCATCTGGTAGCGTATTAAAAGGAGATATACCCCCCTCACGGTTTTAACTGTTTTGATAAACTTTTTAAGCAGTATTTTGTTATATTGAGAGCACAGGTCGGATTCAAAAAATGAGCGAAAATAAAGATGTATATACACAGGCAAAACGTCAAATGCGCCTCTCTGAGCGCATTGTAGCAGCCTTGCCTGGATTTAAAGGTTATAATGAAAAGGAATTACGTCGAGAATCAGATAAGCTAATTCGCAATCATTTAACAATGCAATTGTCACGCGCCAAAGATGGAATACGTAATATATTCCAAAAAATTACCGACCGGCGATACTTGGACGTTTTATCTGACATGGATCGGTTAACTGCAAAAATTGATCGTGTAACTGAGAAAGTAAATCATGCCTCCTATGGTTATAGTGGTTTCTTTGATGCAATAAAAATTAAAGAAGAAAATCTTGATCGTATGATAACCTTTGATAACCAATTAGTTGATTACATAACCGCTTTAACCGTTGCAGTTGACACCTTTAAATCACAACTAGTAGCCGGTGATTACAGTGAGCTTAAAGATAAAATTCAAACGGTAACCGATAAGCTTGAAGCATTCGAGGCTGTATTTGATAATCGTAAAGAAGTAATAATGGGAGTGTTACAATAATGCCACAAGTAATAGAATGGACAAATGCTGGTTCAGACGCAATAGTTTGGAGGTGCCCTGTGGAAGAAATCACTTGGGGCTCCCAGTTAGTTGTACAAGAATTTCAGGTAGCCATGTTTTTCCGTGACGGTAAAGCATATGACACTTTTGGTCCTGGAAGACATACTCTAACCACACAAAATCTGCCGCTTCTAACTGGTTTGCTGACAAGAATTGCTGGGTTTGGTGGAAATAAACCCTTTAAAGCCTCTGTTATTTTCATAAGCACCAAAATATTTGCCGGTAAATGGGGCACAAAAGCACAAACCACAGAATTAGCACCGTTGCAAACTTATGGACAATTCTGGTTTAAAATTGAAAACGTTACCCTATTTGTCAACGAAGTTATAGGTGGACAAAGCGCTTATACAACTGAGCAAGTTAACAGTTTCCTACGCGGGTATTTGAACGAAAAAATCATTGACGAGCTTAGCCATTATGATCTCCTAACAGTTTTCACACGTCTAGATGAGACCAGTATCATTGTTAAAAATCATCTTATTGATTACTTTAAGCGTGTAGGTATAGAGTTAACTGATTTAAAATTTGAGGGCATAGATACAACGCCTGAGTATCGTGAACGTCTTTTCTGGCTAAAAACCGGGCAAACTGCTCCAAGTGAAGTGTTACGTATGGAAACAATGAAAAGCGCTGCAGAATCCTTAGGTAAAGGTGGAGGCTCTGGTGCATTAGGTGCCGGAATGGTTCTTATTCCTCAAATTATGAACCAACAAGTTCAACAACCCCAAACGGCAGCACCTGTAACAACTCTTGTTATTTGTCCTAAATGTAGCGAAAAAGTGCCTGCGACAAGCAAATTCTGTCCTAGCTGCGGAACAAACCTATCTCCGCCAACTGAGGGAACGATGTCCTGCTCTAAATGTAACAAAACAATTCCTGCAAACAGTAAATTTTGTCCTGAATGCGGAAATAAAGCAGTTTAACGGAGTAAAAGGAAGCGTGGCTAAAACCTGTCAGCTGCACAACCAGTTTTTTCTCATTGATAATCTGATCGTGTTCTTTTTTCTTTTTATTTTTTAGGTGAGTTTATTTGAGTCATAAACATGTTATTAAGAAAACTCGAATTTCTTTTATAGAGTTTGACGATGTTTTATTTAGTAAAATGGATGATTTGACCTATTTTGGTGAAGGTAACTCTAAGGGGCGAAAAATGGAGTTCGATTTCGAGTATTGTCTTGAATGTGATTTAAGAATGTTATCCGGTAAACTGGTTTTAACTAAAGGTATTTTTGATGATGAACTAGAAAAATTGGTAACTGACGCAAAAAATAATTGTTACCTAAAATGTAAAGAAGTAACTGTGCAACACTCTGATTATGAAATACTTGAACGTTTAATTAAAAGCGTTTTATCGCTAAGTGACTTGAAAAGAAAATATTCAAAATAGTTATGTACAATTTTAAGAAGTGTTTAATTTTTAAGGAACACTTTTTTACCGCTCTCGCGTTTATTATTTGTAAAGCGCATCAAATATTGGTAGGAGACGTAACAAGTGCGTGTAATTGCTGATCTGCATATTCATGGTCGTTATAGTCGAGCAACGAGTAGTCAAATGAATTTATTAGAGATTGCTAGGTACTCAAAAATTAAAGGTTTAAATCTTGTAGGTACAGGTGATTTTACTCAGCCTGAATGGTTAAAAGAGATAAAACAAACTCTTGCCCCTGTTGCTGATACTAGTTTATTTAGAGTTATTGATAAGCCTGACATTCAAACACGATTTATGCTTACAACAGAGGTCTGTACTATTTTTGATTACAAGGGGAGTTCAAAAAAGATACATCATGTTATTTTGGCCCCCAGTTTTGAAGTGGTAGAGCAGTTAAATGAGCGGTTATCTCGTTTTGGTAATTTATCTTCTGATGGTCGTCCCATTTTGAATATGTCTGCTCCCCAGTTAGTTGAAGAGGTAATGGCAGTTTCAAATTGGAACATGGTTTTTCCTGCTCATGCTTGGACGCCTTGGTTTAGCCTATTTGGAGCGTTTAGTGGATTTGATCGTGTAGATGATTGTTATCAAGACATGTCTAAACATATTTTTGCTCTTGAAACGGGGCTTTCATCTGATCCGGCGATGAACTGGCGTTTAAGCAGTCTTGATCGTTTTACTTTATTGTCTAATAGCGATTGTCATAGTTTTTGGCCTTGGCGTATAGGTCGAGAAGCAAACGTGTTTGAGTTAACACAATTTACATACAACCAAATTATTGACACTATAAAAACTCATGATTCCACACGTTTAAAATATACCATTGAAACTGATCCCGCATACGGTAAGTATCACTGGACAGGACATCGTAATTGTAAAGTTTCCTACTCTCCTGCTGAGGCTATAAAATTTGCAAATATTTGTCCTGTATGTCGTAAACGATTAACTATGGGTGTTGAGCAACGTGTTGAAGAGTTAGCTGACCGTTCTGTCGGTTTCAAACGTGAAGGTGCCCCCGCGTTTATGCGTTTACTGCCCTTATCTGAAATTATCTCTACGGTGTATGATGTTGATTCTCCCTCTGCACAAACTGTTTGGAACAAATATTATGCGTTAATAGACACCTTTGGGGATGAATACTCTGTGCTAATCGATGCCCCTATGGAAGCATTAGCAGCTGTTGTAGACGTAGCCCTAGCCGAAACTATTGTTAAAGTTCGTGAAGGAGCACTCCAAGTTGCTCCCGGTTATGACGGTGTTTATGGACAACTGGTTTTAGACTCGTCCTGTGTATCTAATAATGCAAAGAAGTCTAAATATGATGTAAAACGTGTTCATCAGTTAAATATGTCTGATTTCTGCTAAACAGTTAGAGCCTATTTCTGATGTATACTTTCTTTTGTTGTTTGTTTATTGAAACAAAACATTTTATTTCTGTTGGTAATACTGTTGGTTTCTTTACGGAGGTTTGATTACGTTTGCAGCATGTTCTTTTAAAAGCTATTGAGGTTGCTATGCAAAAATATGGTGCCTGTTATGCAGAGGCTAGGGCGCAGAGGCTCTATAAAACCATGTTTACCCTAAAGGAGACGCGTGTAGAAGTTGCTAAACAAGGAATAGAAAATGGTGTTGCCATACGCGTGCTGGTTAATGGTGCTTGGGGTTTTGCTTCCGTTGGTTCCTTTGATAGTGATATTTTGTTATCTGCTGTTTCAAATGCGTGTGTAATGGCTAAAACTGCAAGTTTTAAGCTTAAAACTCCAATAAAGCTTGCGACAACTAAACCTGTTATTGATAATGTTGGGGTTAAATCAAAAAAGAATCCTGCTGACATAGCATTGGAAGATAAAATAAGGGATCTCTCGCAAATATCTAGGGCAATTCAAACTTTTGATTCTCGAATTAAAAGTTGTACTGTGGACTATTTAGATTTGACGGGGTCTAACTTTTTTGTGAACAGTGAGGGGTCAAATATTCAGCAGGATAAAATGTTTGTTTGGTCAAAAATTGCTGCTTCTGCTGAAAGCAGTGGTGTTTTCACTTTTAGTCGTGAAGAAATTGGTTCTACTTTGGGTTATGAAGTTTTTGATGACCAGCATCCGCCGCAGGAGATAGGTGAAATTGTTGCGAAACGTGCTATAGATCAGTTATCTGCTAAATCTCTTAAGGGCGGTAAAACTCCTGTAGTTTTAGGTCCAAACGTGGTGGGTGTGTTTGTTCATGAGGCTTTTGGTCATTTGGCAGAGGCTGATTTAGCTCTGTCAGGGGGTGTTCTGTTTAATGCTCTGGGTGCAAAAATTGGTTCTGATTTAGTGACTTTTTATGATGATGGCACTATCCCTGGAGCTTTTGGTTCTTTTAAATATGACGATGAAGGGGTTTCTGCGCAGAAAACTTTGTTGATTAAAGACGGTGTTGTGCAGGGGCTTATGCATAATCGTGAAACTGCTTATAAATTTAATGTGCAATCAACCGGTAATGCTAGGGCTGAAGATTTTCGTGTAGAGCCCATCATACGTATGCGTAACACGTACATGGAACCCCGTGATTGTGCGTTTGAGGAGCTTTTGGAAGGGGTAAAGTCTGGTTATTACTTTAAAAGTTTTAGAGGGGGGCAAGCAAATATTGACGGTACATTCCAAGTTGGTATACAAGAGGGTTATGAGATAGTTAACGGCGAAATAGGTGCTCCCGTTAGAAATGCTTCAATAAGTGGTAATACTCTTGAAACTTTGTTAAACGTGGATGCTGTCGGTAAAGATTTTGCTCTAGATTCCGGTAGATGTGGTAAAGGCCAAACAGTTTTTATCGGTGACGGTGGACCACATGTTAGATTAAGTGAGGTTGTTGTCGGTGGCAGTGCTTGAAAAAAATGAAATGTTAACAATAGCCGAAAAAACGGTTCAGCTGGCGACTGCGAAAGGTGCCTGTGAAGCGGAAGTTTATGTTTATGAAGAACAGGCCTCAAATGTTGGCATTGAATTTGGACAAGTAAACAAGACTGATCAGATTATTGACCGAGGCATTGGTGTTAGAGTTATTGTAAATAAGACTGTAGGGTTTGCTTATACAAATATTATAAATGACCCCTCCACCCTTGAGGCTATAGTGGTTCAAGCGATAAGCGCTGCTAAAGCTAGTAAACCCGACAGTGACTGGCTAGGTTTTGTCCAAAAGAAGCCCTATGCTCCCAAGTTGAATGGTACATTTGATAGTAAAATTTTGGAACTTTGCTCCGAAGAATTAGTTACCCTCTCTCAGAACATGCTAGATTCCGCTGTTAAGGTTGATAAAGCTGTTCTTGCCGCTGAGGGCGGTATAGGTAAGGCATATTTTTCTAATGCAATTGTTAACTCTAACGGTGTCTATGGTTTTGATAGGGGTACTTTTATAGAATGTAGTCTGGCAACTTTGGCAAAAGATGGAAATAAAGTAACTCCTGTTTGTTTTGAATTTAATGCTGCGCGAAACTATAACGTTGACCCTGTTTGGGTTGGACGCGAAGCTGCAAATCTTTCTGTTTCAGCGTTAAAAACAAAAAAACCTATAAAAACTCAAACGATGTCTCTTATTTTAACACAGTTTGCTCTACAAGAATTGTTAGGTTATACTTTGTTTAATGCTGTAAAAGCTGACAGTGTACAGCGCGGGCAATCGCCGTTTAAAGGAAAAATTGGCGAAAAAATTGTCTCCGAAAACATTACAATTTATGACGATGGTCTATATCCAGGTGGGATGAGAACAGGGTTATTTGATGATGAAGGCACTCCTCACCAGAAAACTCTGTTAATCGATAAAGGGGTTCTTAAGACTTTTCTCTATGATAATTATACTGCAAAAAAAGAGGGTAAAGAAAGCACTGGTAACGCTGCGCGAGCGGGATACTTGTCCACTCCCAATATTGGTACAACAAATTTTCATATAATGCCTAAAACAACTTTAGCTGATGATATGCTTCTACAAGTTGACAATGGTTTACTAGTTTATTATCTGCAAGGGGCTCATAGTAGTAATCCTGTAAGTGGCGATTTTTCTGTTGTAGCAACACCTGTATGGAAAATTCAACACGGCGAAATTGTCTTTGCTGCACGAGATGTCATGCTTGCAGGTAACATTTTTGAAGTACTAAAAAACGTTAAAATTGTTGGTAATAATGAACGTCAAGTTGGCGGTTTGATTGCTCCATGGATCATGGTGGATAATGTTCGAGTAATTGGCAAATAATCTGCTTTAAATAAACTTGTTTGAATTTTATACAGTAAAAAGAAAGAAGAAAGGATTATTGTTTATGCTATTTTATCTGCCCATGACTTTTTTAGCTGCAATTTCTATGTCTTCGGATTTAATGGTTTTTCTACCGGCGTGCATTGCAAAGTCTAATGCTTCTTTAGCAATTTTTACGCCTATTTCTTCAAGAGCTTCTGCAAGTTCTTTGGCTGCTGCTTCACTGACGCGGTCTGCACCAGCTTTTTTGCATAATCTATGCATGGGCGCTACAGCTATTTCTAACTCTGTCATAATAACACACTTGTACTTCTTTTTATAGATAAAGCAATATTTAACATTATTATATGTTGCCTCTTTAAAACACGTTGTTTTTTCAAAAAATCAGTAAATATTTGACTTCCCGCAAAAAGAGAACTTGTTTCTTCTCGCTTTCCGTTAGAATTTAACTTTTAATGCTAATTTTACTTTGTAACAGAAAAAACATTTTGTTTAGTATCTGCTAAATTTTTACATGTTTACTATGATTATTAAAATGTTTTTCAACAGAAGTTTTTGTTTGCTATTTGGTGTTTCTTACAGAAACAGTATATGTATATTAAACCACTCTATGTTAATCGTTGCAATAGTGTTAGTAAATGTGCGAGGAAAATTGTAAAAATGGTGTACAATATTGAGAAACGCAAGATGCCTCTAGTAGATGCTCATATTCATCTCTCTGATCCTCAATATGGTGATCATTTAAATGAAGTAATAGCTGACGCTAAAGCTTTTGGTGTGTCTGCGTTAGTTACTAACTCTGTTGATTTTAGGTCATGTCAAAACGATATAAAACTTGCCCAAACGTATCCTGATCTAGTTTATCCTGCTCTTGGCATTCATCCTTGGAATGTTAATTATTTAAAACAAGATGAACTGCAAGAAACAATAGATTTTATTTTGCAACAAAACCAAAAAAATCGTGTTATTGCTATTGGCGAAATTGGTTTAGACCCCACATATGAAACTAGGTGGGAGCAACAAGTGCTTGTTTTTGACAAAATGCTCCAACTAGCTGAACAACTCTGTCTACCTGTTATAATACACTCACGAGGAACAACAGACAAAATTGTAGATATGTTACAATCATACAATGTAAAACATGTGTTACTTCACTGGTTTAGTCACACAATGGAAACTTTAAACAAAGCCATAGATCTAGACTATTTTATCACCGAAGGCCCCCCAACAGTTTACTCTAACAGTATACGTGACATCATAAAGCAGGCTCCAATAACTAACGTGTTACCTGAAACTGATGGCCCCGTGCTCTATAGAAAAAAACCCTTCAATGGACAATTAACTAAGCCCTCATACGTTAAAGAGGTGCTACAAACAGTTGCTGAAATCAAAAACCTGCCCTTCTGCGATGTTGTTGATCAAATTGCTAAAAACTTTGAAAATTTCTTCAATATTAAACTGTCCAACACGGTTTAAACATGTTTTCCTTTACTTAATTTTTGATATTAAAGCGTAACTTTAAATTAAGCCTACTTATATTGAAACATTACTTCTACGCTTATAAGCGACGAAGAAACATAACGTTGATAATCGGAGGAATTTCACTGGGAAAAGTAAAAACTGAACAGATAAAGAGAACCGGCAAAGAACTTATGACACGCTTTCCAAACAAGTTCTCAAGCAACTTTGAGGAAAACAAAAAATTAGTTAACGCTCTAATTAGCGACACAACTACACGTGTTAGAAACAAAGTTGCAGGCTACATAACAAGAACTGTAGCGTTGTCAGAATCCGGATCAGAAATCGAAGTAGATGAATCAGACGACGATATAGACGAAGACTAACCGTCTAGGAAACGAAAATGATGGATCAATACCGAAAAGGCTGGGCATTTAGGTATCTACGTGAAGCAAAAGCTGAATTAGAAGCAGCCCAAAAAATGCCCTACATGGCCCCTGGCCTTCTCTTAGAAGCCATACGAAAAGCACGAAACGCAATATATTACAGCATAGGCGAACCCGCCTTCATTGAAAACCTACTAAGAGACGAAATTATAAAACAACCACAAACAAACGACACCGTCCTAAAATTCCTAATAGACCTAGAAAGCACAGTCGAAGCACTATCACACATCGAAGAAGTCAACAGCGACGCCATGATGAAACAAGCCGACACATTAGTCAACGTAGCAACAGAATTCGTCGAAACCCTAACCCAAGAAAAATACCAATAACACTCTTTGACTTACCCCCTACTAATTAACCTAGTTTCTCTTTGTATAAAACAGCAATTGGTGTTCTAATGGCTATAAATATAAAATTTGTCGGTGCTCTACGGCATATAGCTGGTAAATCTAAAAAAGTAACAATCGACAATAATAATTGCATAGCAAATTTTACTGTAAACGATTTAATACAAAAAACAATCACAGACATACCTGAGATAAAAGCTGATATTATTACTCAGCAAACAAATGGAGCTACCAAACTTAATGTGTTGATACTTGTTAATGATCGAGAAATTAGTGTTTTAAACGGTATTGACACTGTGCTCTCTAACGGTGATGAGGTAGTATTCATACCCGTAGTACACGGAGGATAACCGCTGATACTCTAACAAACAATTCAGTTTCTTAACAAATTATGACTTATGTTCAGCAGTTTGGGAAAAATTTTTGTTGAATTGTTTGTTCAAGAATCTGAAAACACGTTTTACCAATATAGTTAAACATCAACATAGGCACATAGTCAATTTTTAACATGTTTTTTATGGGGTTTCAGGTTATTTGTACTCTATTTTACTATTTTTTTGACTTATGCTGGGTGAAAAAAAATAATTCACGCCGTTTTTAGACCAAACAGTTGAATGCGAGATACATAGCTGTCTGTTTAAGAATTATTAGATCTTAGGCGTAATTATTTGGGCATTCACTATTCTGGTGTGTGTATCATAAATGATTCATTTTTTAGATACTTAAAATGAAATCATCTCATTTGTACACTGACAAAATATATGCCCCGCCACCGAATGCTAATCATGCCTAAGGTCTATTATACTTTTTGTAGGGTTTGATTGATTATAAATGTTATTGTGTATTTTGAGTATCTAAATCAGTTTTAAAAGCAGGAGGAATAGCTGAGAAACAAGATAACTCTAAAATACTTGATATAAACCCGTCACAAATATAGTTATGTGTGGTTGGGAATTCAGGTAAAATAATCCGCGTTTATTTATACACGAAAGTGTCATTGTTATAAAAGTGTTCATTGTAAAAACGGCCCAAAATCTATGATAGAACCAAAGCATGTTACTTAATTTGGGAAGTTAGGTTAGTTTTTGTTTGAAGTGTTGTTGGTTTTTGAAATGTTTAGTCCGCGTTTAGCTGTTATGACGCCTAGAAACTCTGCACCAACAGTAGCCACCAAAACAAACAATGCATTAATATCCAAATCACCAATAGCTGCTAAAGTGCCTAACCCCGTAAATAAGTTTATCCCGCTTATGATCGCTGCATCTAAAATAGCGTTTTTCCAGTCAAACTTTCCATCAACAGTTCGCGAACCTTTGAAACTTAGATGTATTCGATTTACTAACTTGTTAAAACTATCATTGAAACTAAACATTTTTGTATGTCTCCAAAAAATTTGGAAGATGCCTTAAAGCAAAAGACAGTTTGACACTTAACCACTTTGTCCTGTTAGCTTGTTCTGTTGAGTTAGAGTGTAAAAAATCAAGTTCATGTTGCATTTTTTGTAGTATCATTTTTCCAAACTTGAAAAAAATCATAACTGCATTTAACAGATCATTATACAAAATGTGGGCAGACATAACTTTACGTATATTGTAGCATCTAGTAATGTTTCTGTTTTTGTGCAACATTTCTTGTCATAAACAACACTATTAATTGCGACATATTAGGGCGTTGGAGAGTTTCTGAAACAATCCGTTTTAATTTGTGTTCAGCCCCCTCTTAACTATACAAGGCGTTTATTTGATAAGTGGTTTAAGATTGAATTAATGATTTTCTCGTATCAACAGCAAGTAAAGAAGTCTATATTAGATATCAAAAACAAAAAGTCAGCTGATAACGAGTTTGTATGCAGAGGATTGCCAAATATGCACAGGTTAACAAAAACAGCGATAAATTAAAGAAGATATAATATTCAAATAGTTATATCTCTTCTTTAAAATTGCATGACTATTATGCAACAATTGTTTTTCTCGTTTTTGGACGATAAATAGGCAGATGTGATTCTTATGGTGTAGCGTTAATACTGTGAATTTGAAAAAGATAGCGCAACGCTCATTTTTATCAACAATCTGATCTTAATCGAACTGGCAGGTGCCTACTCGATGTTGTCATCTTCTCTGAGATTGTTTAACGCGGCGAGTAATTTTTGGGTTCGACAGTCGTCCTGTAACTTTATAATTCGGGTTCTAGTATGTTTGGGCTTATTGTGATGCTCATCGGTTATAATGCCTTCTGCTGCCAATATTTTGATGTTTCTGCTGACCTCATTGTATCTAGCGCCTACTCTGTATACAAGTTCCATCATATGCAACTCATTTTGTTTCGATAGTTCATTTAGGATCCTTTGCCTGACTTTTGAAGCCAGTATTGTTTTGAGATTCATTTAAAACAGCTCTTGTGTCGTTAGACACAACTAAAATACGTAAGTGAACGCCATTAACCAGATGGACAGTTTCAGAAACAACCCGCCTTAACGTTTGCTTGATGAAAAGTAAGATGCGACTTTTTATAAAAGGACATTTTCTTCTTTGAGGTTTTTTTGTGTTTTGATGAGTTTTTGTGTTCTTGGGTTGTTTTTTAGAAGAGTTATGGTTCTTGTTTTGGGTTGTTTGGGGAGTTTTTGGTATTCGCTTTTTATGATGCCTTCTTTTTCTAAAATTAGTAAATGTGGGCTTAGGCCTGAGTAT
>WQSY01000013.1 GCA_009787585.1 Candidatus Bathycorpusculum sp.
TAGTTTATATCTACAGTCAGATATGCTTTGATTATGTATAAGATGTTATATGTCTGATTACATATTAATGATTGTATCAGATAAAATATAAAACAAAAAAAATATAAAAAATGTGGTGACATAAAAATGTTACAAACAATCAACTATCAAAAAGAAATTCAAACAAAACTCGCCAAAAGACTTCTAGACATGTTAATTCTACAAATGCTTAACCGAAAACCTATGCACGGCTACCAAATCATTACAGAAACACGCAAAGACTACGGCGTATACTGTGGACCAAGCAAAATTTACCCCCTACTAGCCACTCTAGAAAAAAAAGGCTATCTTAACAGCACCTGGAGCATGACTACTGACAAGCCCCGTAAAATTTTCTCCATAACAACTGTTGGAAAAAACACTCTAAAATTCACCGAAGACTCATTAAACAACATCTGCAAAAATCTAAAAGCCCCTTAACCAAAAACAACAAGCTTATTTGTAAACATACGCAGCCGTCGCAAAGAATTTGAACAATACACCATTGTTCACAAATTCCCCAACTATATTGAAACGAAACAAAATAAATAAACTATTTTAACACATAACCGGAGTTTAAATATTTACACATATTTTACCCATTCAACATCGTTGTAAACACATGCCTACAATACACATTTAACCTAAAACCCATAAAACACGTACGCTGAACACACACCTTTTTGGATGTGACAATATCATTTGTTTTAGAATATTATTTTCATAATTTCTGTGTTGTTAAAGACATAAAAACGTTTAAAAGCTTAGCCACATGATGTATTGCGTAAAAAGCATTACATGCATACAGAAAACATGTTTAAATATATTTCTTGTCTGCTTCTGTCAGGAAGGGACTACATAAAGGATTTTATCCACATATTCAAACATAAATATTAAATTAAATGTTTAAACATAAACATCAAACCTTCACAAGCCGTTGAGGTGCAAATAACAATAACATCAAAATTTTCTAATTACAAACTAATCTTTACAGCAGCAAGTTTAATAGGCCTACTCTTAATTGCCACCCCCCTCCTAAGCAACATAATTCATCTCCAAGAACGCGAAAAATTCTCTGAACTCTACCTATTAGGCCCAGAAAAAATGGCCCAAAACCTCCCCTTCAACATCACCCCAAACCAAACATACACCACATACCTAGGCGTTGGAAACCACATGGGCGAAACAACCTATTACACCTGCAAAATCAAACTAAGAAACCAAACCGAAAACCCCCCCGACAGCAGCACCCAAACCCCAAGCTCCCTACCAACCCTATACGAATACAACTTTATAATACCAAACGGCGAAAACCACACCGAACCCCTAACTTTTTCCACAACCACCACACCCCCAACCAAAAACATTACAACCCTAAAAACCCTAACCCTAAACGACATAAACTATAACATTGACAAAACAGCCCAGTACGACCCCGACAATAAAGGCTACTACTATCAACTCTTCATCGAACTCTGGGCATACAACCCAACAACACAAACAACCCAATACCAAAACAGATGGGTCTACCTCTGGCTAAACACAACAACCACCACTAATCCATAATAATAGTAATAATAAATAGTTCGCCACAATCTTTTGCAGAGCCACCAATATGAGTAACAACCTATCAAATGTAGCAGAAGAATCAGCCCGTGGCAGTTTGTTTCTCTTCTCAGGCGCCACCATAGCTAGCATAATCCTAGCCATCTCCACAATACTAATGGGTCGCCTCCTAGGCCCCGAGTTATACGGACAATACAACTTAGTGTTAGTCATACCCTCCCTTCTCGTGTTAATTACCGATTTAGGCATGAACACGGGCGTAACAAAATTTGTCGCCAGCCTCCGCGCTGAGGGAAAAAATGAACGCGTCCCCGCTATAATAAAATACAGCCTACTCTTCCGCATAGGCATAGGCATCATAATCTCCATAATAAGCATAGTCTTTGCCAGCTACTTTGCACTAATAATAAACCGTCCTGACTTTACATTTTACATTCAACTATCCTCTCTCTCAGTAGTTTTTCAAGTAATATTTACCAACACAAACTCTGCCTTCATAGGCTTAGATAAATCAGAATATAACGCGTTAAACTCTACCATTCGAGCAGTTTTAACAACTATTCTCCAAGTTGCCCTAGTAGTTTTCAGCTTCAACGTCACAGGCGCGTTAATAGGTTACGTAGGCGGTTTTGCGGTTTCCGCTATAGTAGGCAGCATTTTACTATCCTATAAACTTTTAAAACCCAAAACAAGCAGTACCTCACAAACAATCCCTGAAAGCGGTCATAATGTATTAACGCTTCTAGCACGCTATAGCATGCCCGTATACGTGTCTGTACTACTAGTTGGTTTTTTTCCCCTATATCAACAACTAGTTTTAGCTTTCTTTAGCACAGATATCGCCATTGGAAATTTTAGAGCCGCATACAACTTTGTAACTTTATTAGCTACATTATCAACCGCGTTAACAACGGCTTTTCTGCCCGCTTTTGCCAAACTAGAAACCGCAACACCTAACGTTATCAACACTTTCTTTAACAAAGTAAACAAGTACACCTGCCTACTAATTGTACCCATAACCTTTACAGCAATAATTTTTTCCACACCCATTGTTAAATTACTATACGGCTCAACATACACCACCGCAGCACTATTTCTAGCCCTAAGCTGCTCAATTTACTTACTGGAAATAATAGGCTCCCTAACCCTACGCAGTGTCTTTAACGGTTTAGGCAAAACCCGCTTAACCATGAACATGACAATAATCAACTGCCTCCTCCTACTAGTTTTAACACCCGCCCTTGCCGTATTCTACGATGTAATAGGCGCTATTGTAGCTTTTGTGATTTCCACATTAGCCGCCTCAATATACGCCGCAGTCATAGCACATAAACAACTACAACTAAAATTCAACTTTCAAATAAACCTGCGCATTTACCTAATATCCCTTTTATCTGCCCTTCCACCCCTAACCCTACTCCTATTTACACCTCTTAACTTTATACTAGTCCTAATTTTTGGCGGCACACTATACATACTAGTCTTCATAACTCTAATGCCCCTATTTAAAATAGTCAATAAACCAGAAATTAACGCACTATCAAAAATAGCCGACAAAATACCCTTAATAAACCTCATAGCTAAACCCCTATTTAGCTATCAACATAAACTATTACAGTACATAGACAACTAACAGTTTTCTGTCCTGTCGTGATGCTTTGAACAATATTTCGGTAGTAATTTCAGTTTTTTCAATTGAACGAGCCAAAGACGTTACTGCCTGTATAGAGTCCCTTAAAAAACAAACTGTTCGCCCCAAAGAAATAATAATTGTCCTAGACCCAAATGAAACGTTAATTTCTTATTATAAAAACCAGTTAGACTCATCTGTTAAACTTGTTATAAGTGACACCTTTGGTTTATCTGCCGCTCGAAACATGGGCATAAAAAACTGTAACTCCGAATTTATAGCCTTTATAGACGATGATGCTGTAGCAGATAAAAATTGGCTTAGAAACCTAATAAACAATTTTGATAATCCTCTAATCATAGGCGTTGGCGGTCGTATTATCCCCGTGTGGCCAAATAAAAATCCCACTTGGTTTCCTGAAGAGTTATACTGGATAATTGGCTGCTCATACAAAGGCCTGCCCGTAAAGAAGGAGCCCATAAGAAATCCTATAGGCTGCAACATGGCCTTTAGACGGAGCGTATTTGAAAACGTGGGATTTTTTAGCACCGATATGGGACGCGTTGGCAACGTACTAATGGGCCATGACGATACAGAGTTCGGTATACGCGCAACAGGTAAACTCGTTGGAACAACAATTATGTATGACCCCCAAGCCATAGTTTACCACAGCGTCTCCTCAAACAGAGTAAATCATACATATGTAGTAAGAAGAGCATACTCTGAAGGCTTCTCCAAAGCCTGCATAGCAAATAATAATAATAACAACAAAAAGTCAGTTAACAAAAAAAGTCATTTATCAACTGAAAAAAGCTATCTACGCACTATACTCTCAAGCACCATTCACATGTTGTTACGTGGAAACGTTAAAACAGCTCCCCTACGATGTTTGACCCTTTGGATAGCAACAATAACGGTTTTTCTTGGCTACATTGCAGGGTCTCACAATAAACGTTAGCAACATCAGAATTAATTTAGTGAGAAATTAACATGAATAAATGTTTAGTTAGTGTTGTAAGATCTTCATACGACACGGTGTATGAAAAACTTTTTTGTGCTATAGATCTTGCCGGTGGAATAAAGCTTTCAAGTCAGAATAAAATTGTAATAAAAGTTAATTTATGTGATTCTCGCACTCCCGATACTGGCGCAATTACGCATCCTATTTTTTTGGATGCACTTTTAAAATACATACGTGAACAAGTAAGTAATGACGTGCCAATTTACGTCGTTGAAAGCGATGGACGCGTTGTAATTGCGGATTTATTTGTCAAATGGTTTGGTCTTCTACCCGTCATAGAAAAATGGAATGCCAAATGGCTAAACCTTTCCAAAGATGAATGTATTGAAAAGAAAGTTCACGGATTCAAATACGCTTTTTATATACCAAAAATATTTGATGACGCCTATTTTATTACGTTACCAAAGTTGAAGACAAACGTACTGTCAAATATTACCTGCTGTTTAAAGAATCAATTTGGCTGTAATCCCCGCTTAGATAAACAAACGCTGCATTCAAGTCTTGACAAAACGATTGTAGCTCTAAATTTGGCTGTAGGAGCGCCTGATTTTTGTATTGTTGACGGTATCGTGGGAGTTGGCGGTATTGGGGGGCCTTCTTTTGGTCCACCTATCTATTCAGAGGTAATTGTCGCTGGTTCTGATGCAGTAGCAGTTGATTCTGTGTGCGCTAAAATTATGGGCTTTAACCCACGCCGGATTGGTCATATTCGTTTGGCCGCAAAAAAGGGTGTTGGAAAGTCTCATTATGTTGTTGTAGGTGAGCGTTTGGAGAGTGTTAAACAAGATTTTGAGTGGAGTAGCTCTCAAGCGTTTCTATTAAAGATAGCTCTGCGTTTCCAATCTAGGGCGTTTAAACGAAAAATAAAGGATGTGCCATAATTATGAAAGTATGCGTTATCGGATGTGGTGCTGTTGCCAGAAGAAGGCATATTCCTGTTTTTCAATCGTTTTCGGATGTTGAAGTAGTTAGTATTGTAGATAATCAGGAACAGATAGCAAAAGAGGTCTCCCAAGAATTTGGCATCCATAAATATTACACTGATTATAAACAAGCATTAAGTGAAACTGATGCCGACATAGTTAGTGTCTGTACCCCAACTTTTACCCATGCTGAGATAATCAGTTACGCCGCTAAACTGGGCAAACACATACTCTCCGAAAAACCCTTAACCATAGATTTAGAGGAAGGCAAAAAAGTACTAGAAGTAGTAAAAGATAACGGAGTACAATTAGGTGTTGTTTTTAATTACCGAAGTGTTGATGTGGCCCAACAAGTTCACAAAACACTGCAAGAAAAAAAATTAGGCAAAATTGTGTCCATGATTGGAATTGCACACACACCATGCCCCGCCTCATGGACCAGTGGCCGCTGGTTATACCATGAAGGAGGCGTTTTAGACGACTTTGGACCCCATTTAATCGATATGCTACTATGGTCAAACCCCTCAACATTAGAATCAGTAACCGCCCAAGGCGGCGACTTTACAGGAGCCTTCAACTTTATCAGCCACATACAAGTCTCCATGCAATTCAAAGACACCTCCATAGCATTAGCTGACATATCCTGGCTCAATGACTCCTTCCTATTCAACATAGACATCCACGGCACAGCAGGACGCATAGTATGTGATATCCGCAACGGTCGCTGGTACAAAACACACGGACAAGTCTCATCACCACTAACAGAAATGAACCGCACATTTAAAGACGCAACTAAAACAATAACATCTATCGCCTCAGGAAAATACTTCCGCGATGGAATTACATACCACACCAAAAGCATAAGTGAGTTTCTAGAAGCCGTCAAAAACAACAGTAAACCACCCATAAAGGGTAACGAAGCATTAATGGTAACCGCCGTATCCACAGCGGCTAAACAAAGTCTAAAACAACACAAAACAATCTATGTAGACGAGTTACTAAAAAATTAGTTACTATTTAGCTGATATTTATGCGTGTTAAAAAACCGTTTAAAATACTGATAACCATAATAAATACAACAGTTAATAACGGCGAGTCAGCAATGGCATCCATAATGGTAAAGTCTCTAAAACAAGTTTTTCCTTATACACAGTTATCTATTGATTCAAACCAAAAAGAGACGGACAACAAACACTGGAAACAAATGTTACCTAAAGAACGCAAAGATATTTCTCTTGTAGGCATATCAAGTGCTTCAAAGTTATCTAGAAAACTTGAAGCAAATGCTGTAATCTTTAGGTATATTCATGACTTTTTAAAAACTGATACTTGCATAGACAACAACGGTGATAGTTTCAGTGATACAACACAATTCAGTTTAGGCACTGCAGTATCACATAGCTTCCAATTACAGGACAATATAGTTTTTCGTAAGCCCATAGTTATTTGTGCTCAATCTGTTGGATCCTTTAATAATGGTTTATCGTGTTTTATTGCTCAGTTTGTAATTAACAACGTTAATCTAGTTACTGTTAGAGAAAAGATCAGTACGAATAAATTAAAAAAGTTAGGTAGTATAGGTAAACCCGTTTTAATCGTTAGTAGTTTTTTCGCTTTTTTGTTACTTTTTGTTTCTTCTCAAGAAGAACAAACAATGTTAATTGAAGAAAAATTTGAACATTCCTATTCAACTATTCTTCAGGGTGCGATATATCTTTGAAGATTCTTCAAATTGCAGATGGATATGGGAAAATAGGCCCTGAAGAATCAAACCCTATCGAGCAAGTAATTTTTGAGATATCAAAAAAACTTGTTACATTAGGGCATGAAGTAACAATTCTTGAGCGAAAGGATACGGTATCACAAGATAAAACTGCTGTTTTTTCTGATGTAGATATTATTCGTATTGGTAAAAAGCGAGCTAGAGTTGCAGATCTTTTTAATTTAAGTTCACCAACAGTATTACCGTTACTTCTTCTCGATGGGTTAACGTTTTCATATTCTATTAATAACTATCTAAAAATGTCTGGAAAATCATTCGACATAATTCATTTTCACCTTCCATTATCAGGGATACCATTTTTTTTATTTTCATCAAATAAATGGCGTTCTCGTATTGTATATACATATCATGGAAGCACAATGCGACTAGGGCTAGAAAAATCTAGCGGGTTACCTCCACTATTTCGTTTCTTTCATCCAGACGTTTTTATGATAAAACACGCTGCTAGAGTTGCTGTTCTAAATTTAGACTTACGTATTAAAATAGTCAATTGTTATGGACTTGACTCTTCTAAAATATTTGCAATCCATAATGCGATTTCTGACAACTTTTTTGATCTTTCCAGTAGAGACCATGTACAACAAACAAATGTTGACACTTTAGGGAAAAAAGTTATTCTTTTTGTAGGCATACTTATACATAGAAAAGGGGTATCATATTTAATAAAAGCTGCAGAAATTCTTGTACATTTTTACCACTTAACTGATCTCATGTTTATAATAGCCGGTTCCGATGAACAAGATAAAGCATATGTCCAAATGATAAAGCAGCTTGTAGCAGAGTGCGGTCTTACTAATTATGTTAAATTTCTAGGACGCGTCGATAATAAGGCTCTTAATGACTTATATGCAAGATGTGATGTTTTCGTGTTACCTTCTTTAGATGAGGGGTTCGGTTTAGTTATTGCCGAAGCGCTTAGTTTTGGTAAACCTGTAATTGGAACTAACGTTGGAGGTATCCCAATTCAAATTGTTGATGGTTGGAATGGGTTTCTAGTAGAACCTGCCAATTCTTCACAACTGGCTGAAAAATTAAAAAATCTTTTAACTAATGAAGCAGAATGTTTAAGAATGGGAAAAAATGGTAAAACATGGGCGGAGCAAAAATTCAATTGGAAAACTACTGCAATTGAATACGAGAAACTGTATTGTTCTATAAATAAACTTTAGGTGGAAAAATATTTGGTCAAAAAACAATCGGGGAAATCAAAAAAAGTATTGTTTATTGACGAATATAACTCATTTAATGATGGTGAAATGGCGCGTGTATTGAGTGTCGCAACGGCGCTTCGTGTGTATCAACCAGATATTGATATATCTATTCTCTCCTCCTCACCTACGCTTGACGCTCCACGTTATCAGAAATCTGATATCACAGTTATCAAGAGACCTTGGCATAGAGATGGCTCAATAAAAGCGGATTTTATCTATTTTGCAGTTATTGCCACATTCATGCTTCTTTGGTATAGTTTGTTACGAATGTTTGGGAAAAGAGGCAAACTACACCAGTACGATCTACATATCCATCTTACTGGCGATGTTATCAATGACAGAGGATTACCACCTCTTATTTATCATCTCTATCACCTGTTTTTTGCTCTATTATCCGGCAAAAAAACAGTAATATGTGCTGAATCTCTCGGTCCATTTAACAGTAAAGTTACCGGATTTATTACACGATTAATTTTATGTAGACTAGATTTAATTACTATCCGCGAATTGTTCACTGTTAAACATCTAAATAAAATCGGTTTATCATGTTCAAATGTTGTTCTCACGGGTGATCCTGCTTTCCTTCTAGAACCAACACCTATGTCATTTCCAAAAAAAACTGATGATATAATTATAGGCATTACTGGAAACCCTGATGTAATACCCTACCTTGCAGGTTGCGTTTCAAACGGGTATACAACGCGTTATTATGAGTACGCACAACTTTTCGCTGGCGCTATCGACAATTTTATTGATTGCCATAAAAGCGTTACTGTCTTGTTAATAGCTCACGTTTTTAGACCCGACTCAGACGACATAAAAATGCATGAAGCCATTTATAGTAAAATTATGCATAAAGATAAAGTTCAACTTTTACGTGAATACTATACCGCAGATGAAGTTAAAGGTGTTATTGCTTCATGTGATCTTTTTGTTGGCTCACGTATGCACGCAACGATCGCGGCGGTTTCCACAGGTGTTCCCACAGTTGCTGTTGGCCACGCTCATAAATTTCAAGGTGTTTTAGGCGATCTCTTGGGTCCAGAAAGTCTAATTGATATACGAGGAAACAATTGCAACATGCTGGGATCAAAACTGCAGTCCGCTATGAACTACGCATGGGATAATCGTCAGGCCATAACTAAACGTCTCAATGAATGTCTTGATGACAAGAAAAAACAAAGTTTATTGAACGGTGCATACCTAATTAATCTATTAAATACTAGACCTTAGGCGTAATTATTTAGGCATTCACTATTCTGGTGTGTGTATCATAAATGATTTATTTTTTAGATACTTAAAATGAAATCATCTCATTTGCACACTGACAAAACACATGCCCCGCCACCAAACGCTAATTACGCCTAAAGTCTACTTAACTTTTTAAGCCATTTTTATACAATAAATCTAACGTAATTATTTAAGTATTCATAGTTTTTGCACGTGTAGCATAAATGATCATTTTTTCAATACGTAAAACACAAACATCTCATTTATACACTAACAAAACACTTGCTCTACCATCAAACGCTAATTATGCACAGGTATAGTGTAAAAATTGCCTAAATATTAGGTAAATAAAATTTAATTTATTTCTTGTATTATATTTTGTGACTATTGCGATTTATAATGTCTTTTTCAGTTCACATTAACGTTTTATTTGCTACTTATATTTTATGTTCAAGTTTAACAGGAACCAGTTTGTTGTGAAAATTCTAAAGCTATCCAAGATGTTTCAATTTAATAGTATAGGCGGGATTGGATGACAAAAACGATTAAATATGTAGTTGAGACAGGCCTTTGCTTAGGCTGTGGAACTTGCGCCGGGATTTGCCCATCTCGGTCTATTGAGATTGTCTCAAACAGCAAAGGTGAACTTGAGGCGTCTATAATTGGCCTTTGTGTTAACTGCGGCAATTGCTTAAAGGTTTGTCCCGGAAGTAATGTCAATGTTGTTCAGCTAAACAACTCTTTCATGGATAGAGAGGGTAAATATGATCCGTTGATTGGTACTTACTCTCAGTGTTATATTGGATACGCGCAGGATTCTACAATTAGGGCAAAGGGTTCTTCTGGAGGTTTGGTAACAAGCCTTCTTATTTCAGCTTTGGAAAGTGGCTTTATTGACGGCGCTATAGTAACCAAGATGAATGAACTGGAACCGACAAAGCCTAAAGTATTTATAGCTAAAACAGTCGAAGAAATTGTTTCAGCACAAACATCAAAGTATTGTCCCGTTGCCACAAACATCATGTTGCGCGAAGTTCTCCAAAAAGAGGGACGATATGCGGTTGTTGGCCTTCCTTGTCAAATACAGGGAATACGAAAAGCAGAACGGGTAAACTCAGTACTCAGAAAAAGAATAGTTTTACACATCGGACTTTTATGCTCCCATAGCGTGAATTTTCACGGATTTGAATATCTGCTAGGCCAGATGGGTGTCAAGATATCTGACATTTCAGAGTTTACTCATAGAGGTAATGGGTGGCCCGGAGTAATGACAATCCGCCTTAAAAATGGCAAAATAAAAAAACTTCCATTTCACGCCTACAGAGAAGAGCTCTTCAATTTGTTCCTTTTTACGCCCTTAAGATGTTTACAATGTATTGATACATCCTGTGAACTCGCAGATCTTTCATTTGGCGATGCTTGGTTTTCAGAATTTCGTTGTTCGGACACACTTGGACGTTCAGTAATCATAGCAAGAAATTCTGTTGGTATACAATTACTGGAAAGTATGATGAAGAACAATCAAGCTATTTTGCAACAAATTGATGTTATTCAATTGCTTAAACGTCACGGCAATTGCGAGACGTTTCGTTTCAAAAAATCTACAAAAGCCCGTTTTTTCCCTTTTATGTTACTAAAAAAGTCTATACCCGTCTATCAAACACCTGTAAGTATAGGTAAATCACGGTTGGGTGACTATTTTGTTTCTCTTCAATCGTTCTCTAACGCTTATTTATCATCAAAAAGCAATTTCTTGTTTACCCCCGCGATAATTAAGGCGTACATGACAGTCTTAAGAAAAATCATTAGCGGCGTGTTTTAGGTGAGTTTTTGTAACTATTATTATGTATAATTAAGTGATGTAGTGATTTAAATAATGATTAATGCAACATATTCAACAATATCTGCGGTATGTATTTAAGTTGCTACATTATGAATAGTTATAGACAACAATATAATATTATCAATAAATTTTTTATAGATTAAACGTATGTCTATCTGGTTATGTGATTAGATCTGTTTAGAAAATATGAATGACATCACACAATACGCGTTAAATACATGTCAAAATCTACTTCATTAAATGGTGAATTTGTGGTAAACTTTTCTAAGCATTATTTTTTTTATTCAATTAAAAAAGGTAATTGGAAGTTTGTACTTTCACTAGTTATTGTTTCAGTTATTCTTTGGTTTTATTCTCTAACAACAACGTCTCTTAGCAATATTACTGATTTTGGGCTTGTAACAGCTTTACCGTTAACATATTTTATTTCACTAAGTATTCTTAGCATATCTTTTGTTATTTCTCTGTTTTCTTTCGCTAACAAAAAACTGCTATTCCTACAAATAATTTTATTGATAATGTTTCTATTCTTGACACCTGTTTTGATAGAAGGCGCACGTCAACGTTTCGCTTACAATTCATATGCCGTATCTGATTATATTATTCGCACTGGATTTGCTGACCCAGCGCAGGTAGCTTATAGCAATTGGCCATCTTTTCAGATTTTTACAGCAATTTTCGTAATGATAACAGGTGTCAACGCTAGTTCATTGATACCTTTTTGTTCACCTTTTTTAATGGAACTAGCCATGTTATTGCCGTTATACTTTTTCTTTAAAACAGTTTCAAATAATAATTTAAAAATCTGGTTGTCCCTATGGGTTTTTTATTTCGCCAATTGGGGCTCCCGTGACTATTTATCATCTCAAACATTTAGTTTTATCTTGTTTATTTTAATATTCACACTGTTGACCTTTATTGCTAATAGAAATTTAAGAGATAACTCAGTCAAGGACTCAGACAGAGCAATTCTAATTGCTGCTATTATATTATTTATTTCAGTAGTGGCTGGTCACCAATTATCTGCCATAATACCTCTTGGAATCCTCTTTGTTTTATATATTACAAAATATTTTAAATCTAAATATGTACTTCTAAATTTCGTCGTAATTGTTGTAGGCTGGACCGTTTATGCCGCAAACGTATATGTCATCGGAAACTTTCGACGTTTATCTTCCGAAATAACTGATGTCTTATCCAACGTGTTTATGAATTTTAATAAAACTGGTGCTAATCAGGTTTGGGGCCGTGTTTTAACAAATGAAGTAAAGATGATTTATGCAATAATTTTTCTGGTGTTTGCATTTATCAATTTAGTTATTGCTTACAAAAAGAAAACATTAAATCGAACCGATAAACTGATGCTGTTTTCAATTATTGGTATTTGGATTCTGTTTCTTTTACCATATGGGGGGGAGGTTTTTACTCGTCTTTGGCTTTTTAGTTTGCCATTAATCGTTTTCTTTGTAGTAAAGACTGTTGACCACCGAAAAATTTTTGCAATATTTGCAATTTTTATTATACTGTTTTCTCCGACAATGTTTGTTTGGGCGAGATACGGTGAAGAAACATACGACTACATCACACCGAGCGAACTTAGTGGCTCAAAATTCTTGCGGTCTTCTACGGTACCTAGTTGTCTGCTCATTGGTAATGGTGATCATTGGGCAAGTACTCAAGAAGGTTTTGGCGTATATCGCGTGCATTATTTAGATTTTATTATAAATAAAGACAATATCACTTTAGCGTTGGAGTACACGATGTTTGGTTTAAGGAGTCAAGGTGTTACAGATCCTCTATATTTGATATTTAGTCATGGAAATAGTGAAAGGTATAGACGGCTTTATAGTGAACCGGAGCTGTTTGATGACTTTGCTGTTCAATTATCTAACTCCACAATTTTTAATAAAATTTATTCAAATCCTAATTTTGAAATGTATGAAGCCTCAAAATAAATGCGTTAACACATGTATTGGATAGTTTAATTTTTGTGTTGCGATGTAGTGTGGTATATCAGGCAGATTTCTGGAAGTCTTTATTTTGTATGTAAAATGGATGTCTAACGTGAAACTCTAAAACATGGCTCTCTGCTTTAAAAAGCGCAGATTTTAAACTATATTCCATTGTAAATGCAATTGTAAATGATAAAAGTTTTCTTATTATTACAAAAAATAAAGAAATAAATAAATGTTAAAGGTATATTAATATGTCAAAGAATAAAAAAGTGTGTATTCACGGAGTTATACTCGTACTTGTTATTGTTGGTATTTTAACTATTGTTGCCTCAGCCATTTTTGTTTCTTCGTTTTTGGCTATTTTGGGTACTAGTTGTATTTTTTGGTGTGGTGTTCTGTTTTTTATAACACCGGAAAGGCATGTTCCGTTACCTCTTATAAATGCTTCAACAGCTGCAGGCGCAAATAATATTGAACGTATCTTAACGGAGGAGAATTTTAATCAAAAAGGCATATATTTGCCTCCGAAGTGTTTGAAGGATTCTGAATCTTCTTTGGTGTTTGTTCCCAAGTTTTCAGGACAAGAATTACCTTTGCCTGAGGAGATAGAAGTGTCGGGTCTGTTTAACAGCAAACAAAATTTATTCTTAACACCGCCTGGGGGTGCTTTATTAAGGATCTTTGAAAAGCACATGGGGTATTCTTTTATAAAAGTTGATCTTTCAAAGCTTCAAAGTGTGCTTTTAAAGGTAATGATTGAGGATATGCGGCTTGCAGATGATGTAGTGGTTACTGTTGGGGTTGATACTGTTGTGCTTGAGGTGAAGAATAGTATTTTTGTTGATGATTGTCAAAGGTCTCGGGCAGAGTTTCCGTGTGCTCATGGTGTTGTGAGTTCTCTTTTAAGTAGTTGTTTTGCTTGTGTGTTAGCTAAAGTGACGGGTCGAGGTATTGTTGTATTGGATGAGGTTGTTAGTGGGGGTGTTTTAAGGTTGGAGTATCAGATGGTGGGGGCTTAAGTGTTGTTGCCTCCTTTGCTTTTTAGTGATTTAGGTATCATGTTTATGGTTGGCGCGGTGCTTCTTCTTTTATCAACAGAGGTGCTTTCTGCTTATTATGGTCAAACAAATATTGTAATTAATTATAAAAAAATGCGTATGATTACTTTTATAGTTACAGGCGTCTTTTTTATATTTGCAACTATTCAACTTATTTCACTAATACTTTAGGGCAAGGGATAGAGATGGCTGACAAAATAGCGGTAAACATTGGTAATAAGCATGTTTGGTACTGGCTGGTTATGGTAATTACAATTGTTACAGTTGTGGCAATTTTTGCTATACCCGCCGGTTCTTATTCTTGGGGGTTTTTGCGGCAAATATTGGGTGCCTTGTTTATACTGTTTTTGCCAGGCTTTGCTTTTACACAATTGTTACAGTCTATGCAGCCGTCTTTATTGGAGCCTTGGCGCTCTGATAAACTGGTGCATGTTGGCTTGAGTCTTGGCTTAAGCATAGCCCTAGTTGCACTAACGGGGTTGGCCCTTAACTATACCCCTTGGGGCATACGTTTAACCCCCGTTACGTTTAGTATTGCAGCTCTAACAATGGTATCTGCCACATTAGCCGTAATATGTGAACACATATTCAAGCAAAACCAGTAACTATCTACCTTCTTTTGTGTTTACTGTATTGTTGTAATTTTTTTTCTGAAAATAATTTTGTCATATTTAAAATCAGAAAGCAAGTGTTAAGACGTATCTAGAAAAATATGCCCATGGTAGAGCGTATTATATCTGTTCTTGAAAATACCGTCAAAACAGAATATCCCGTACCGTTTGTCCAATATAGCAACATACATTTACATTAATAGTGTGACTCGTGTAATCTGACAACAAAAATGACTTATTGTCCATATTTGGTCATAATTTGCCCGTATTTTCCATGTGAAAAAACTATCAATGTCTACGTAATTTGCCATAAAAATTTATTTTTAGACATATTATACCTACCGATTATACCTATGCAATAAGCATTATCTGATATTAGTCACATTTTTATAGTTACAACCGACCATATTTTGGTTATCATGTCAGATAGTGCGAGCTTGAAGCTGAAATCCTCAAAAATAAAAAACAGGCTGATGGCAAAAAAAACGGTTGAGATTTTAAGGTGGACGCTATATAATGTTTATATGAGGTGAGAAGCGGTGAAAACAGTTACCGAAAATAAAACATACAAAATTTTATCATACGTTGTGTTATGTATTAAAAAATTCGCGAACGAGTTCAACTTATCTTTTATCGAAGCATATAGATACCTTGAAAATTATGGTGGACTACAATTTATTATAAATCATTATGAAATAGAACACACATTAAGTATTAATGACGCTATAGATGATATGCAGGCTATTTGTCGCAAAAACGGAGGACTAATATGATACTCTATCACGGTTCTAACACCAAAATAATCGATGTTGATTTGTCAAAAGCGCGACCTTTCAAAGATTTTGGACAAGGATTTTATTTGACCGAAGTTAGAGAGCAAGCTGAAAGAATGACGGTTAGGGTTACCGATCGATTCAGTGGAAATCCTACTGTAAGTGTGTTTGAGCTTAGCGATGAAATTTTTAATGATGATGCTTTAAATATACTTAAATTTGAAAGTCCAAGTAAAGATTGGGCTTTATTTGTTATAAATAATAGAGAGAAAAAATTTAGTGATATTAAAAATAGACTCTATAACGGCGATAATAAATATGATTTAGTTGTAGGCGCGGTTGCAAATGATGATTTAGTGGGAACGTTCGACCTGTTTCGGGACGGCTTTATGAATATAGATGATGTTGTTAAGCAAATTACATATAAAAATCTAACAAATCAATATTCATTTCATTCCGAAAAGGCTATTGCCTATCTAAGGCGGTGGAATAAATGGAACTTACAAAAGAACAGGATTTATTGATACAGCATTTAACTGTTGATTTGGCTAATATCCTTGTGGAAGAACAGAAAAAGACGATAGAGCAAGCGTTAAACATAGTATATAACTCTACTACTTTTAAGAAAATTTGTGATGTTAAAACAGGATTATATCGTGAGAGCGCGGGATATAATTATGATGTGATGCAAGATGAACTAAAACACGGCAAATTTGGTCAATATGGAAAGTATGAATAGTGATTACTACGCCTGATTCCCGAAACATCGAGTTAAACTTTAAGAATCTGTATTCAACAGCAGAGCCTCCTGAGTAGAGTTGTTGAATGGCTATCATTATCATGGTTTCTTCAGAGTTTGTCAAAATTTCATAATCCTTAGACAACCTCCTAAACCAATTCAACCAACCAAACGTTCACTCCACACACCAACACTTAGACAAAACCCTCCAACCTTCAGTCACAATTTTTTCTGAAATATCACCTTCCACCCCAAAAACACAACAAAACAACAAACGCCACTAAACCCCGCACCCCCACAAACACCCTGCAAAAAAGAATACTTTTGTAGCGCAAACCGAAAAACCTCACACTCCACAACCGTATCATGTATATTGGCCGCTCCAACAACCACTTTTAACAAGTTACTCCTAACATCAGTAACTATATGTCGTTTGCGGCCTTTAATTTTTTTCCACCGTTAAACACCCTATCTTCGTTAGCTGAGGTGGTTTTTGCGCTTTGGGAATCAATTAAGCGATAGCTTGGTTTAGCGTTTCGTTTGCCTCTATGCGCGTCATCGCTCCTAGTAAATCGTTCATTTCTTCCCATAGGCCGCTTTTTTTGGCTCATCGATAAAAAGAGTGTACTGTTTGGCAGTTGAGGTACTCTTTGGGTAACATGCGCCATTGGCAACCGGTTTTGTTAAGATATCGTACGGTGTTTACTATTTTTCGTTTGGAGTATTTTTGTAGGCGTTTGCCTTTTTGCTTTAGTAAATATTGGTTCAATTATGCTCCATTATTTATCAATTAAATCAGTATCGTATGTCAAAAAGTTAACCACAATACGTTATACACATCATTAGTTAAAAACTTATTGAATACAGGTTCTAACAACGGTATCTGTCACATTAGCCGTAATATGTGAACACATATTCAAACAAAAACAGCAACAAACTTTACTATGAATTGATTTATACGGTAGGGTTTAAGTGAAAAATGTTAGATGCTATAGAAAGAGTTAAAAATGTTCTATTTACTTTCTCCCTTTTACTATAAAATTTAAAGTGGAAAAATGAGTGACTATAAATTAGCAAATCCGGCGCCTTTAGGTTTACTAGCGTTTGGTGTGTCAACTGTTATTTTGAATTTGCACAATGAGGGTTTATTTGCTTTAAACAGTATGGTTCTTGCAATGGGTATAGCCTTTGGTGGTTTAGCTCAAATAATTGTAGGCATCATGGAGTACCGCCGAGGTAACACGTTTGGTACAGTGGCTTTTGCGTCTTATGGTTTCTTTTGGTGGTCTTTGGTGCTTACGCTTCTTATGCCGGGTATGTCCTTTTTTGGAGCTGTAGCGCCTGCAAATAGTATTGCTATGGCGGCCTACTTTATAATGTGGGGCATATTTACGTTTGCACTGTTCTTTGGAACTCTTAAAACTAATAGAGCTTTGCAATTTGTTTTTATGAGCTTAGCTATACTGTTCTTTTTATTGGCAGCTAAAGAATTACTTGGCAATCCTGTATGGTTTGGCGTAATTACAGGTATAGAGGGTATTATGTGTGGTGCAAGTGCTATATATCTTGGCGTAGCAGAGGTTATAAACGAAGCTAACAATAAAGACATATTACCAATTGGTGTCGTAAAAAACGCAGAAAATAATTAACTCTGTTGCGCAGAACAAAAACAACCTCTATTTTTTACTATTTTTAGAATACTGTAACTTTTTCTTCATTAAATGTTGTTTAAAAAAAAGAAGAGGGTATTAGTTTTATATTAACACTAGTCCCATGACGCCTATGCCTATTAATCCTAGTATTACTGCAATTATTATAAAGATTATCAGTGCTACAATGCTTATCAGTAATGCTTTTAGCCATCCGCAGTCAAAGAAATGCTTCACTAATCCCAAAATAATTATTAGCATAATTAAGGATACAATGATTCCGCCGTCAAAAAAGTAACTAAATATTGAGCTGATTAATGTTCCAAGCGTAACTATCCATATGGCATCTGTGAATTTAGCTTTGTTTTTATCGACAAGCAGTCTACCGGCTATCCATAGTGAGGGCGCAACAACTACAATGCTTACGACTATGCTAACAATTAAGTTCAATATTGCTGAATCCATGTTTTCACCTAAAACTAAAATGTCAAAATATATTAAAAAACCTTACGCTCAATAACACATTTTTTCGTACTATTAACTATTAATCAAATATTAATTAACCGTTAAGAAAAAAAGAAAAGTTAGAAACGGAACTTTCCTCTCTTAGCTGAAATGTCCGTTCCAAACTCTTTAGCTAACTGCTCAAGCAAAACCCGCTGCTGACTAGTAAGTTTTTCAGGAACAAATATACCAACTCTAACAATCAAATCCCCTTTACCATAACCCCGCATCCGTGGCATACCCCTACCTTTAACTCGAACAACCTCACCTGACTGCGTCCCCGGCTGAATTTTTACCATAGCAGGACCATCCAATGTTGGCACTGAAATTTCCGCGCCTAAAGCTGCCTGAGGAAACGTTATCATTTCCACACGATACAAATCATCCCCTTCACGAACAAACAGTTGATTAGGCAACACTTGAACTATAACATAAAGATCCCCCACACCACGGCCATTAACGGACATTTCCCCCTCACCACGCAACCGCAAACGAGAACCATCCTCAATGCCCATAGGAATTTTAACCGAAATGTTACGTTTTCTACGAACAAGACCTGACCCACTGCAGCTAACACATGGCGTTTCAACATGCACCCCTCTGCCTCTACACTGGGGACAATCTTGAATAAGCATAACAAATGCGTGTTTAACTTGAACTTTACCTGCTCCTCTGCACTTTTGGCATTGCATCACATTTGTACCCGGCTTAGCCCCTGAACCATTACATGTGTCACATTTTTCCGTTCTTGGAATTTGAATGTCTCGCTCTACACCCCGTGCAGCCTCCTCTAAGGTAATTTCTATATTACAACCTATATCCTGTCCGCGATCAGCTCGCTCATAACCACCACCGCCGCCGCCAAATCCTGACCCGCCAAAAAAAGTACGAAACAAATCCCCAAAACCCATATCGCGGAAAATAGAGTCAAAATCAGCTCCTCTGAAAATATCCTCCCTGCTATACTGCTGATCAAAACCTGCATGACCCAGATGATCATACTGCACCCGCTTTTGAGCATCACTTAACACCGCATAAGCCTCACTGATCTCTTTAAATTTCTCCTCTGCCCCTACCTCTTTATTACGATCAGGATGATACTGCATTGCCAATTTACGGTAAGAATCTTTAATCTGATCATTTGACGCGTTCTTCTCTACACCTAACACTTCATAATAATCTCTTTTCTGAGTCATCTTTGTCCCTTCGTTAACATAAATATTTAAACTCTCAGTGAAGCACAGGGCTCAAATTTATACAATTTCCCTGCAACACTTGTTTCTTAAACAAATCTAAAGTCTGATTTAACCCCAATTTTTCCCCTGAAAACTTTACAACACATGTTACTTCAAACATTTTAACATCCTCCATAGCTCTAACCTAAAAAGAAAAAAGAAAAAAAGGACTACTTTACTTTGTAGTCTTCTGCATCTACAACAGGTGGCTCATCACTGTTACCGTTTGAACTTGCCTCACCTGAGGGTGAATATGTTGACCCTGCTTGCCCCTGAGCCCCCGCTGCCTGTTGCTGTTGCTGTTGCTGTTGCTTTGCAGCCTCTGCAGCCGCCTGCTGATAGACTTTAGTTCCCACCTCTTGTAGCACCTTTTGAAGATCATCTGATTTAGCTTTAATCTGAGATATATCATTGCTTGCAATGGCGTTTTTAAGCTCTGTTACCGCAGAATCCATTTTAGCTGTTTCCTCACCTGACAATTTGTCTGCAAGATCCTGCTTTGTACGTTCCACTGTATACACTAAACTGTCAGCGTTATTGCGTGTTTCGGCTTCCTCTTTCTTTTTCTTGTCAGCCTCTGCGAATTGTTCCGCATCTTTGATTAAACGTTCCTTTTCTTCAGCACTCAACTTTGATGAGGCAGTGATTGTAATCTTTGACTCCT
Organism: Candidatus Bathycorpusculum sp.; assembly: GCA_009787585.1. Taxonomy (GTDB): domain Archaea; phylum Thermoproteota; class Bathyarchaeia; order Bathyarchaeales; family Bathycorpusculaceae; genus Bathycorpusculum; species Bathycorpusculum acidaminoxidans. The sequence goes on from WQSY01000013.1 coordinate 20,414, forward strand.
TGCCTGTACCACGATCTTTAGCTGTTACATTTAAAATACCGTTAGCGTCAATATCAAAGGTAACCTCTATTTGCGGAACTCCTCGTGGAGCAGGAGGTAAATCTACAAGATTAAACATTCCAAGAGAGACATTATCTGAGGACATTGAACGTTCACCTTGCAGTATGTGTATAGTAACTGCTGGCTGAGAATCCGATGCTGTAGTGAAGACTTGACTGCGCTTTGCAGGAATAGTAGTATTTTTATCAATAACCTTAGTCATAACACCGCCTAGGGTTTCAACACCTAAACTTAAAGGCGTAACGTCTAGTAATAGTAAATCTTTTACCTCACCTGTAACTACGCCCCCTTGAATAGCTGCACCTATAGCCACACTCTCCATGGGGTCAATGCCACGCTCGGGAGATTTACCTAACAGTTGCTCTACAAACCGTTGAACAAGAGGCATTCTAGTCATACCGCCAATTAGGATAACTTTATCGACTTGCTGAGGCGTCAACTTTGCATCTTCTAGGGCCTTTAACAAAGTAGGTTTGGTCTTCTCAACAATAGGTTGCGCTAATGACTCTAATTTTGTTCTTGTTATAGTCATGTGAAGATGCTTTGGCCCCGTGGCATCTGCGGTAAGGAAGGGCAGGTCAATATCTGTGCTCATAAGTGTAGAGAGTTCAATTTTGGCTTTTTCTGCAGCATCCTTTAATCTTGATACCGCCATTTTATCCCCGCTTACATCTACACCTGTTTGACGCTTAAACTCCTCTATAATAAAGGTCATAATTGCTTTATCAACATCTGTTCCACCTAACTGCGTATCACCACTAGTGCTTAACACCTCAAAGACGCCTTTACCGAAATCCATTAAGGTAACATCATGAGTTCCACCCCCGAAGCTAAAAACTAAAATTTTCATTTCGTGTTCTAACTTGTCAATGCCAAAGGCCAGACACGCTGCTGTGGGCTCGTTTACAATGCGCATAACTTCTAGGCCTGCTATTTCACCGGCATCTTTGGTTGCCTGACGCTGATTATCGTTAAAGTGTGCTGGAACAGTAATAACAGCTTTTCTAACAACACCGCCTAAATAGGTCTCAGCGTCTTTTTTTATCTTTTGCAAAATAAACGCGCTGATCTGTTGAGGTGTATACTCTTTGCCGTAAACTTTGGCTTTGTAGTCACTGCCCATTTTACGTTTAATTTCAAACAAGGTTCCTTCAGCATTAGTAGTAGCTTGTCTTTTAGCGGGTTCACCTACTAAAAGCTGACCATCTTTGGTGAATGCTACAACGGAGGGGAACATTTTTCCCGCCATTGTGGGTCCTTCCGCACTTGGAATGACTGTGGCATGTCCACCTTCAAAGATGGCTGCTGCTGAATTAGTTGTTCCTAAATCAATTCCTAAGACTTTTTCACTTACTTTTTGATTACTCATACTTTTTCCTCCTAAATTAATTACTTTAATTCTTCTGTTTTTAGTTTACTTTTAACTGAAACTTTTACTATACTTGGACGAATTACATGACCCTTCATTACGTAACCCTTTCTTATGACCTGCAAAATAGTACAGTCTTCATAGTCACTGCGTTCCTCTGTTAGAACCGCATTTGCTGATGCAGGGTCAAAAATTTTACCCTCAGAACACGTTGTTTCTGTAACACCCTCTTGCTCTAACACCTTCCGAAGCTTCTTTAAAGTCATCTCAACACCATCTAGTAGGACTTTTTGAGAGTTTTCAACATTTTTCCCAGTGGTTATTGCTAACTCTAACTCGTCAACTGTATCTAAAAGCTGAGTTACTAAACGTTCATTGCTATAACTTTTAATTTGTTCAATGTCTCTATCTGAGCGTCGTTTGAGATTTTCATAGTCTGCCTGTGCATATTTTAGCCTGTTTACAAGTTCCTCTGAGCGACATTTTTCGGCTTCATATAGCTCTTTTAAATTTAGTTTCTTGTTTTCCTTTTTATTTCCGTCCATGATTAGCCCTGCATTTTGGTTATATTATATATTTTTTATTTGATTTCTCTTTAGCTTTTGGTTTTGAAGATTCTGGAAGTTCCATTTGGTCTGGTTGCTTTGGCGTTGTATCGGCTATGCCTGCTTGCTCAGTTAACTTTTTGAATATAATCTCGGTTACTTGATCGCCTACTGATTCTTCTTTTAATTCTGAGCTGAAAGCGTGCTTTTTGAAGGATTCAATTATTTCGTTTTTGTTTATGTTGACTTTTGTATCTGCGCTGTCTGTCCATGCTGCGGCCATGAGTTTGTGCCCTAGTTCTATAAAGATGTTGACCATTGTGGTGTAGTCTATGTCAATGGGGTCGTCTCCTGTTAGGAAACGTCCTTTTGTTAGCAATATTTTCTTATCGTTTTCAGGAGTTACTGTTAAACTTCTACGCATACATTCACCAGCACATAAGCAGCATTACACCGCTTCACCTAAAGTAAACATACACTTACACACTTATAAACATTACCAAAACAAAACCACAAACACACACAACCAAACCAACACCCAACAACAAAACACAAAAACACACCCAAAACCCACACCCAACTCAAAACAAACAAAAAACAACCATAAACCTAGACGTAATTATCTAAACATTTACTATTCTTAAACGTGTATTACAAATGATACATTTCTTCAATACTTAAAACACAAACACCCCACCTGCACACTAACAAAACACATACCCTACCACCAAACACTAATCACACCCAAGATCTAATTTATAAATGCCAAGGAGATCTAATCCGTGTTGAGTAGTTTAGTGCGATATGAAAAAGCTTTAGAATTAAGTGATAAAGAATTTAAACAGGTAATTGGAGTAAAAAAAGAAACCTTTGAAGCCATGGTTGAGATTTTAAAACTCGCCTATCAAGCTAAACATAGGCAACGCGGTAGGCACGTCAAACTATCCATACAAAACATACTATTTATGACCCTAAAATACTGAAAGACAATACGTCACCCAACTAGAACTAAGCATAAGTTCCAAGTAGGAGAAGCCACCACTCATGATGTAATTGTGTGGGTTGAGAATTCGTTGGCTAAAAGTAAAAAGTTCAGTTTACTTGGTCGAAACACACTTTTAACTCACCCCGAAATAGAAATAACATTAGTCGATGTGACGGAAAAACCAATTGAGCGCCCCAAAAAACCAACAAAAATGGTATAGTGGTAAAAAGAAACGTTACACCTATAAAACGTAGTTAATTGTGAATGCTAAAATTTGTGAGATGATTTGTACTGCTTATGCTGAGGGTGTGTGCATGGTTTTAGGTTTTATGAGGTTAGTGTGGGTGAGAAGTTTTTGGAGTGTGTTTTGGTTGGTGG
>WQSY01000014.1 GCA_009787585.1 Candidatus Bathycorpusculum sp.
CATGCCGTAACAAGTTCTAATCCTGAAAAACTATGGAAATAAAACCTTGCTTCAAGCAATAGCTAAGAACACATAGGACAATGTAAATTTGACTTGCTATAGGATGTGTAATGGTTTATGTAGTGCTATTTTCATTTTTTAGTAGGTTGTTTATGCGATCTTTGGTGATTAGTTTTAACGGTAAAACACCAAGTGAGCAGGAACAAGAGCAATTGTCGTGTTGTTCTTTGGTGTCTCCATCGTTTTTGTCTGTTGAGCGCAATAGGAAATTGGTAGGTGGGTTTCTGTTTTTTTAAGTGGTATTGGGGCTTTGGTTTTTTTTGTTTTCTTTTTTGGTTGATAGCTTTTCAATACCCCGGCGGTAATGTTTTTCTCTATCATAGAGTGTATGGTTTTGTAGCTGTTCTGTTAGGGTTTGGTTTGTTTTTGTTTTTTCGGGGTGTGCAAAGTTTTTACAGTTTTTATAGTATTTCAAAGGATTTGCACAGCAGTGAGTCTCCGCAAGCGCAAGTATTACGCAGATATGTTAGGTGTTTGCTTGATACTGATTATTTTTATATTGGTGTGTTAAATGTGGGGAATTTTTATGCGACGCTGCAGTATGTGTTACCTATGTCACAAGTGGTAGATTACAAAACTTTTGAAGCTTATTTAACAGATTTTAATTTAAAAATGTTATCAATAGTAAAAACTGATGCAGAGTTTCTTAGTGTTTCTGAGTGTGGTTTTAAAGTTTTGAACGTTAAAACATCTGTTACTCCAAATAATTTTGTCTCCCACGGTATTGTTGAAAAGTTGTCCATGGCGGTTAATTTATACGTTGACTCTAGCAACTTGTTTGTTCTACGCGCCAAGACAAGTTTATGTTAACTCCCGTTTCACACATAAAATTAATATTTAACATGACTTTAATGCATTTAGATAATGCTGGTTTGTGTATGACCCTCTGCCTGACTACAAAATAGACAGCTATCCTGTTAGTGCGCCTTTAGCGTGTAGTTCCAACTTTATGTGTGAGATTGGTTGTAAGGTTGTTAACACATTGGCGATAGGTTAGATTTTATGTTTTAACAGGTGGCCTTCGGGGTCAATTTCTTTAGCACGGATGCGTGTTGTGGATATGGGTTTTTTGTTTTCTGCTGGCACTAAATCAATTTTTACTATACTTAACGTCGATAGTCCAGCTTGAACACGTTTTTCATTAATACACTCACCCATTCTAACGGTTTCTTGACTTACCACTAAAGCGTTTAGATCCGTTCGGTTTAAAGTTAAACCGTAAGGGGTATGCATGGTGGAGATTTCAAAGCGGTTTTTAAATTCGGTTTTTTCCAAAAAACAATAAAGCGCTGCAAGCCGTTCTTTGTACGGAGCAATTTTATGCGACTTTTGCAATTCTACGGCAAGTTTATCACTAGTTAACCCTATGAATACATAGTCGCCCACCTCAAAGGCTTTGCTAATTAATGCTCTATGTCCTTTATGTAAAGCATCAAATGTTCCGCCTACTCCGACGTTTCTATATGGTCGCTTTGTTATCATTGTTAACTAACCTAACGCCTTGAAAATCCACTTTACAACACAATACTTGATTCTCTGGCAAAACTTGTTTAAAAGCTTCTATTACTGAAAAAGCTTTTTCTTCCAAAACTAATGCGTGAACTGCCTCACCAATCATGTTCTGAGCTGCTCCCACAGCCCCCGCCTTCTCAGCTAATCGAACTAGGTTACATGTCCGCTTAGAGGCAAACCCTGCTTTTTGAGCAAACTGCCAGCAGCACGATAAAAATTTCTCAGCACTTGGTTGCTCTAAAATATCTGCCAATGTCTGCATACCATAACGATTAATTACATTTCTCTGATTAGAAGCTGAGGATAGAATGGTCTTGGAAATTTTAAAATCATAGAAGCCTGCTACAATAACATAATCTGGACTGAGAGGTATACGATCAATTTTACACACTCCCGGTGCCCCCGGTTCAGTTACAAGAATTAACCCTCCACCCACAGATAACGAGCTAACAGTTCCCAAACCCGTTTGAGATTGAATTTCAGTTAAATGCGCAAGTTTACCAATCTGATTATAAGTTAAAGGCAAATCTAACACTTCTTTAAGAGCTAAACATGTCGTTAAGGCTCCTCCCGCGCTTGTACCAAACCCCATGCCTATGGGAACATCAATTTGATGTTCCACTATAACTGTATACTTTTTAAAAACTTTACTAAGAATTCTCTGTGCTGCATTCTTTGTAACCTTAGCCTCAGGTGCCAAACGATTATTTATACTAACTTGGATGCTATTTTCAGAGGTTTCTTCAACAGAAACTTTGGTGTGAACACCCAATTGAAGACCAAACCCGCCACCTATAGCACCAATGTGATCTAAATCTGTGATTGCGGAGCCATCGGGGTTAGTTCTGCAGATTTCAAAAAAACTAGAGATAGCTCCAGGAGCAAACGCTTTAGCAACTTTTTTAGTCATTTGTTCCGCCTTTGTTTTGAGGTTTATTCCGGTAGTGCAGGGTTGGAAAAGCGTTTTGAACAACTTTGATTATAGGAGGTCCAACTAGCAAAATAAATGGTATCTCTGTTGCTATGGTCCAAACAAAAATTGGTAACACGTAAATAGCTGTTACAGGAGCCCCATAAATATTTAGATTTGATAAGAATAAGGGACTAACTAACCATATGGTTATCGAGAGTAAAAGACCACCCGCGATTTGTCCAACTATGGCACCTATGGCATAACTTCGCCACTTTTTCCAACGCACAGAAACCACTGCAGTAATAACTAAACTTACAATTACAGTTAACCCAAAAGTAAGTAAAAATGCTCTAGTTGATACACCGCCGGTCCATTTGGTCATAGCAACCACAAAATTCGCGTTAGAGAGTAAAATAATTGATGAAGCCACTAACCCAATAGTTGCTAAAGATATGCTTGTAAGTGCTTGTTTTAAACTAATATTTTTAGTGTATATGTAACCAATTAGAAAGAACAAAATAAAATTGGCCGGAACACCTGCAATTAAGCTTAGAGGAGCATTTCCGTGTACGAACACGTCACGTATGAATATGCCAGTTGCACCGCTCAGACCGCCAACCCATGGGCCATAAAGTGCTGCAAAAACGGCAGGAATAAGAACTGCTGGAAGAAAACCTACACCAAAAAAACTAAGGCCTGCGGTTAAGTATCCAAATACTGCGTAGAGTGCTGAGCAAATTGCTATTGCTGTGATATCTCGTGAGGTAAGTTTGATTTTCAAGTGTCGTCCCTCGAACTTGAATTTAATCTTCATCTGGTGTAAAATAAATAAGTATTTCGTTTATAATGTTTAGACATGTTTAAACATTTTACTTGTAAAACAAACAACAAATCAAAACATATAATATCATAAATTTTATAACCATTTACGCCCATAAAACATTACACCCCAAAAAAACTAACTTTTATCTACCAAACCACCCAACCGACCCACATATCCAACTATTCAACCTCATCATAGTACAACGCACTAAACATAACAGATAACCTATGACAAAAAACGTCACCGCATTAAAAACCTAAAAATGTCACCCAAAAACCATAATACAAAAATATGCAAAACACCCAAGTGCTACCTAATCTAAAATAGGAAAAAATAAAATTCGAGAAATACCGTAAACTGTAAAGCCTACTTTTTATGACGTTTTATACGATCTTGACGTTGCGTCTTTTTACGCCAATCCTTCTTACGCTGCGTCTGCATCGTAAAACGTTCAGGCCTAGGCACATCTAGTTTACGAAAAGGAGCTACTTCACGATAAAAAGTTTCATAACTTATTTTACCATTCTTTAAATCCAAAACAAACTGATTTAACTCCTCTCTAGTTTCACTATCACTGGTCCTATCAAAGGCCTCAGCATACACGACGTATGCTGCATGGAACTGAAAATTTTCAGGATCGTCAATTTCAAGTTTCTCAGGGGTTTGTATATCTTTCTCGTAAGGTTGTTCGGTCATCTATTTTCCCAAGTATTTACACCCAACATGTTACCTGCCCTCTTTTATAAGTGTGCCTACAAAAAATAAAAACACACAACTAACCAGCCAAAAATCAAACCAAAAAATACAAAACAAACAAACAAACCCAAATACAACTCTACATTATATAAAAACAAAATAACAACATATATGAAACAACGTCGCCCAAACAATTTTTAACCCAAAACAACACCAACACTACAGACAAAACAAAACCACCTGTATATTTAACGTTTACGACTTAATTGCGGCGAGAGCGATAATTTTTTAAGATGCACCCTAGGTTGTTGGAGACGCGTAAAAAAACGACCGAACCCTTATGTTTGTGATACACCGCAACTTTTTACATAGTTAATGAAAAGTTGAATCACGCAGACGTTTTTAGAAAAAGCTGGGCAGGCCCATTCTGACACGGTTCTTCCGTTACTTTACCATTTAAGGATCAGTTCAAAAATAACTTGAACAGAGTTTCTGATAGAGTGGGATATTTTCCAAAGTTATTGCGCTATTCTGCTCTTAACGTGTTCAAGTTATTTTTGAACTAATCCTAACACTACAACGAACGCTACTTTAAATCGCATCCATCACGGTTTGACTTACCCATGAAAACATGACACAGAACAACTTTTTCTTAACAATGCCCATCAAAAAAGCAACTGTTCTACACACATAAATAACACATTCCAAACTCTGTTCGTTGTAGTGCTAAAGTCAATTTCAAATTTATTTTAATTTTGATAGAACGGGATCTTTTTCATACTACACTCCAATATTTTACTTTATAAAGAGGTCCAAAAAATTTACACACAGACTTTTCCAGGTCATGTAGTTTACAAAGTTAGAACATGTGATGTTTGATGAGTTGGGCGGTAAAGTCTGTTCTATGCGATACTATAATGCAAAAATCAACCAAGAACAAGCGAGACAATAAAAAAAGAAAAAAGAAAAATAGATATACACAACAAAACAACCTTGTATGAGAATAACTGTTTCTTTCTACATTAGAAAGTTACAAATAAAACTGTCTTGACCTATAAACCATGATGTAACGTTATCTATGAGAGCTGGAACGCGTTTTAAAGTTTTAACGCTTAACACACTGTCTCAATGTAGTATCAAAATGATTTATATCGCCATAATCACAGTTTTTACAATCATTTTCATTGTCTTGACCAAAAGGACAACCCTTTAAATCAGCCATACCATTTTTTCACTAATAACTTGTAAGAATCGTCATATAAAAACTACCCTGTTCTATTTTCGTTATACTTAAATCAAACTTTCTACCATTTTTCATCCTGAATTCTTACTCAACTTATAGTATACAAGTTTGAAATTTATTTATCATTTTTTGTTGCGCATTGTTTGTCGTGTTTATTGCGGTTGGTTTTTCTGTGTTATTTCTTGTTTCTTAGATGTTTATTGTGTCAATAACTTTTCACTGTAACGTATACTATAATTATAGTATACAACGGCTTTGGGATGAGTGTTCTGCGGTTGTTGATGAGTGCTCTTGTTTTGATGAAAGAATCTGAGGTTGAGCCTTGTAGTATGCGTCTTGCTAGTATTACGCGGTTCAATCTATAGTTGACTTGTTTAACGGAGGAAATAAAGATGAGGAGGGGGAAAAAAGAAGATGGTTGTATGTTATTGCTAAGTGTAATGTTACTTTGAGGGGTTCGTGGGCTTGGCGTAGGGTGGTTTGGTCTTTGATGTCGTATTCTTTTTTGTTTTTGTTGGAGTATTATTGGTGTGAGCGGTCGGAGAGTGGGTTTAGTGCTGATAAGTGGTTAGTGGGTGGAAGATTTGGCAAAAGCGTAATGACCGTATGCATATTGCACAAATGCAAAGGAATCTGGCTCAATATTATCTGGCTATGATGATAACAGACTTATGTCCCAAAGCCATCCCATAGAAATACGTTGATTGAGGAACAAAAGATTTCGTTTCATTTATGTAAAAAATTTTCGTGCCCCTGTTTATATGAAACATGAATTTAGAGTTGGGATTAGTTCGAAAATAACTTGGACACAATAAGAGTAGAATACTTTGATATTCTTGGAAAATATCAAATTCTACCAAAATTTTTGTCCAAGTTATTTGTTAACTGATCATGGTAGCCCAGAAGAGATTCGAACTCTTGTCAAGGGCTCCAGAGGCCCCTATGCTTGGCCACTACACCACTGGGCTTTGTGTTAGTATTACGTAGTTGGAACTCTGTATTATAACCTTACCGTTTAACTACCTTCAAATAAAATGGTTTGCTAACAAGGCAAGAGGTTATGTGCTCTTTTGTTTAATACTTGTTGGTAAACATGCAAACCGTTTTTACCTGTAAGAGAGTGTTTTTCAGGAAATATGGTGTTTAAATGTAAGCTGTCAAAACATGTTGTCAAAGAAAGTGTGTATGGTAAAATGGGGTTTGTTTTTATGTGTGTTCTTTTTTGTCGTGCTGTTTTTAATGTTTGAAGTGTCTTTTAGGTCCTTAACTTGCTGATTTTGTACAATGTCATTAACTTAACGAAAATGGCAAGTTGACAAGTTTATTTTCATTTTTCCAGCAGACAGCAACTATCAAAATACTCCAACCAAATACCGCATATAAATCACGATAACGACAATAATTGTTACTACTCAGCAGGGATTCCACTGCACGTAGTGTTTTCATGATGTAATGACTGTGTGGATGGTGTTTGTTTTTCTTTTTCATGTTTTAACATCGTATTTTTGCAGACGAGCCACTGTACATAGCGGTTTACAAATAACGCTTAATGCTATATGGCCTGCTGAGTAGTAACCAATAATTTATAACTAAACTATAAATTAGAAGGCGGCATGTGAGATTTTCAATAAAAAGAGTAAATAGAGTCATAAAACTAATGTATGTGTTTAGCTCACACGGTTTGACGGACTCTACGCTAATGTACACATACATAAACTCGTATATACAACAATGTTTTGCGAGTAAAATCGACACGAAATTTTAAATCCGAATAAAAAATGAGCCAACTGAAAGCACATTTTTGCAAGAGCTAAGCACATACTGTAAAACTGTTTCTAGCCAAATATTTATGTGATATATCTGTCATCAAATAACAATCTCAAACGTTTGTACTCGTTAAGTTAATGACATTGTACAAAATCAGCAAGTTAAGGTTTAGAATAAACTTAAAAAGGGGTTTTGACATGTTATTATTGATGTTAAATTGAGTAAGCGGTTACTTATAGTAAGTGTGGTTTTGTGTATTATGTTTTTGGTATCTGTTGGATTTGTTCAAGCACAAACGATCACTTCTGGTGTTAAGCCGGGAATGGCTTTTGATTATACTGTTTTCAGTTATTGGTCATCATATGATGCTTGGGATTTAATTCCTGATGATCTCGTTTTATTTAATGAAACATTACTTATTGAACTTAGAATCCGTGATGTAAGCACTAAATACATTGGAACAGATAGCATATGTTACTATATTGATGAAACAACTTCTCTCAGTAGCGGAACAGTTAATCTTTACACAGGTGAGAGTACGGGGTTTGTAGGTATAATAGGTGCTAATCTTAACGTAGGCGATTTAATTCACCCCGATGGTACCGATGGATTAAAAATACTGGACACAACAACAAGAAGCTATGCCAGTGGCGATAGGGCAGTAAACCATGTACGTGTAGTTGACGGCGACAAAAAAAGCGACTACATTAGTACAAGAGACTTATACTTTGATAAAGTAACAGGCGTCCTAGTAGAACAGTTAGATAGAGTTGAAACTAATACGTACCCTAACAGTGTGTCTCAAGTTACTTGGAAAATTAACTCTACTTTTGACATCGAGAACTGGGTGGTTTCAGAGCACCCTATAACCATAGCTGACTCCTTTTCTCAACCAAGCGACAAAAACTCTGTATTTTCAAACATTTACTTATTAGTTGCTATTGTTGTCGCCGTCCCGATAGTCCTTACGGTATTTGTGATTATGTTTTACAAGAAGAAAAAACACAAATAATAATTAGATTTTAGTTCTTATTATTTTTGCATTCTTAAACTGAACATGTGCGCTACTAAATCATCAAATCAGGCGTATAAAAACGCAAAAATCATACAACTACGCCGATAAAACTGTCAAGGAAATAATTAAGACTAATATCTATTGTCCCAAAACCGGGAATTTACGTTATGTATATAAGCATCATGTGTTCTTACTATTGGCATGATATCGAATAAATTTAAATCAAAAAATGTAATATCAATGCTTGCAATAATGCTGATGCTGTCTTTTGTTGTCTCAATGTTTGCAGTGCCAAACGTAAACGCTCAAACAGAGAGCAATCCTAAAACTACTTATCCATTCGTTGATTCCGTTCCAAGAAAGGCAGGTGTTGGACAATCAGTCCTAATTAACTTTGGTCTGTTAAACTTTTTGCAAAACGTTAATGACGGCTGGAACATGACCTTAACAATCATTGATCCTGACGGTAAAATTGAAAACGTTACACGTAAGACATGGGCTACTGGTACAGTTGGTTACAGCTATATACCAACAAAAGAGGGTAACTATACATTACAGGCTAGTATGGCACTTACATACTATAATTCAACATCAAGTTCATTACGCGGATGGTATGCTGCGTGTGTAACTGAAAACGCAACCCTACAAGTACTAGGCGATGGTTATTTCAAGCCTTCACACCCAGGACATTCTCTCCCGACTGAGTACTGGACAAGACCAGTTGACTCACAGTTGCGAGAATGGTATACCATAATGGGTAGTTGGTTTGCACAAAAACAACGCAACGGTAACCTGTTTGCTCCATATAACGAAGCACCAACAACTGCGCACATTCTATGGTCTACACCTGATATGCAATACACAGGTGGCTTGGCAGGTGGTGACATGGGTACTGGTGGTTTCCAACACGGAGATGCATATGAAGGCAAATTCTATGGTGCCTGTATCATTGCCGGCGTTTTATACTACAACGTAGCTCCAGTATCAAGCGGCGCTGCTAACATGGCAAATCAAACACTTAGAGCACTTGACTTACACACAGGTGAAGAACTTTGGAAACTAGACTTAGCTTCACTATTTGGTACAAATGCTCGCCTTACTAGAGGACAAATTCTCATGTTCATGAGTGCAAACAATCGTGGTGCATGGGCATACCTATGGGTACAAAATGGTGCTACTGGCTCTACTTGGTACGCAATTGATCCTCTTACAGGCAGACACGTATACACAATGACTAATTTCTACTCTCCTTCTGCTGGCGGCTTATCAGGTGGCACGAAAGTCTACTATGGTCCAAACGGTGAAATGCTAACATACCAAATTGTCAATAATGCAACTGGTTCTTACTTACGTCAATGGAACTCTACACTAGTTGTACAGGGTACTTCAGGTCAAGATGCTTGGGGATCAAAAGTTAGTCAAGTCGGTGCTCCTAGAGTATTTGTTGCAAATTCAACTGCAAATCTTGGATATTCACCTTCAGAAGATATTCTGTTGCCAAGAAACTTTGGTGTATCTGGTGTAAACGGAGTAAATAGTAATCCAGTTGGTAACCCAACACAAGTGTTCCCATTGGATCGTGCTATATTTACTACTACAAACGTTAGTGGTATATACCTATCAGCAGTAAGCCTTGACTCTGAGAGCTATGGATCAATGTTGTATACTGACAGATTCTGGGCAGCTCCTAGCGAGTGGGCATCCCTTACAGGCACTGTTACAGGTGATAGCAATGGTCAATCAGGCTGGGCATGTTTTTCTGATGATCCATATGTGGGTGTTTTCTGGACAAAGGAAAACAGAGTAAACTATGTTTTTAGTTTAGAAACAGGCAAATTCCTATATCAGACTGAACCTCAAATCTTTGCAGATGGCTGGGGTGGTGTTCAATCAAACTCTGCACCAGAAAAAGTCATTGCCTACGGCAGACTCATTGAAGGCAGCGGTGGCGGTACTGTGATCTGTTATAACGCTACTACAGGCGACTTCCTATGGTCATACGAAGCGCACGATCCATACATTGGTGAATCTTATATCACAGAAAACTGGTATGCAGTAATATGTTTTGTTTCAGATGGCAAAGTCTACTTTGGTCATAGCCACCACTCTGCACAAGAACCTAAACCAAGAGGCGCACCATTCTATGCATTAGATGTAGAGACTGGCGAGGTCGTTTGGAGAATTGATGGAGCATTCCGTCAACACGCTTGGGGTGGACGCGCAATTATCGGCGATAGCATCATTGCAACACTAGATACATATGATTCACAGATTTACGGTATAGGCAAAGGTCCAAGCGATGTAACAGTTTCAATCTCTAACCCAGTAGCTAGCGCAGGCACAACAGTCTTGATTTCTGGAACCGTCATGGATATCTCACCAGGCTTAGACAAAGACGTTATACAAAGACGATTCGCTAAAGGCGTCCCAGCAGTAGCAGACGAGAGCATGAGCGATTGGATGCTATATGTCTATAAGAACTTTGAAAGACCAATGGATACAAAAGGCGTGGAAATAACAATCTTTGGTGTAGGCGAAAACAATGAATCATTTGACATAGGAACTGTAGTTAGCGATGCTAATGGCAGATTCTCATGTACATGGACACCAAAAAATAGCGAAGCAGTTGATATTTATGCAGTATTCCACGGCTCAGGCGCATACTATGGTTCATTTGCAAAAAGTGAAATGGCAGTACTAGAAGCACCAGCACCAGCACCAACACCAGATCCAACACCAGCATATGAATGGTACATCATCGGCGTAGGCATTGCAATAATTGCAGTCGTAATAGTCTGTACATTGTTCAATCGCAAAAAATAAAAACCCCTTTCTTTTCTTTTTTTATTTAATACTTACATAGTGTCTATTTTTATGTGTATGATAATTTGTACATAAAGTGGTTATTGTATATTTTTTATGGCAAGCTTTTTTCTTTTTGGTGTTTTGGTTATCTTTTTATGTCCTCGTTTTTGATAAGGCTTAATAGTTGTTTCGATGTGAACATGTTTGTAATCGTGATTGTTATGGTGGATGTTTGGCTTCCTTATGGGAAAACAGATGTTTGTGTTCGAGTACCTGCGCGTAATTTACTTGGTTCTATTGTTCCTGTTCAAAAATCTAGCGTGTCTGATTTTAAAGTGGAAATTGAACGTGCCCTTAAAGAGCCTATAGGTACTGGGCGGTTAAGTGAGATTGCTAAACCTGAGAGTAAAATTGTCATACTTGTTGATGATGTTACTTGTAGAAATCCTAATGAATTTATGATATTAGCTGTGCTCTCTGAGTTGAGTATTGCAGGTGTAAAAGATGAAAACGTAACCATTATTTTTGATTGTAACCTCTATAATAATAGTAAAAACGTTAAACCTGAAGATTATGCTGCGGTTTTAGGCGCAGACGTTTTAAAACGCGTTAAAATAGTTAATCATGATGCTAAAGCAAAAGATCTTGTATATGTTGGTACCACCTCGTCTTATGATAATAAAGTTTTTCTTAACCCTATTTTTGCAGAGGCTGACATTAAAATTTTGTTAAGTGATGTAAATATGCATTATTACGCTGGGTATAGTGGCGGTCGAAAAAGTGTAATGTCAGGGGTTTGTGGTGTAGAAACTATGCGGCATAACAGTGTTATGATGTTAAATAGTAATGCTAAGGCAGGGGTTTTAAACGGTAATTCTGTTCATGAAGACTTGACTGAAGTTGCACGTTTAGCAAAAGTAACTTTTATTGTTAATATTGTTACAAACAGTAAGGGTGAATTGGTAAAAGCGTTTGCAGGTGATTTAGAGGCAGCGTTTTTGGAGGCGGTTAAGCTGGTAGATGAAATATACAAAGTTACTGTGGATAGGCGCGCAGACATTATAGTTGTCAGTGCCGGTGGATATCCTGTTGATGTAACTTTATCTCAAGCCTATATGGCAATAGATAATGTTTTAGATGTTGTTAAACGCGGTGGCGTAATTGTACTGGTAGCCGAATGTCCTAAGGGTCATGGTAATCAAGTATTTTATGATTGGATGACACGTTTAACGGATCTTAAGAGCACTGAGAAAGAAATTAAACGCAATTTTGCAATGGGCGGCCATAAAGCCTATTATTTATTAAAGGTTCTTCAAAATCATCCGATCATTTTAGTATCATCCCTGCCTGATTATTATGCAACTAATGTGTTTAAACTAAAAACGGCTCGAGCTGTTAATGATGCTTTAACTGAAGCATTCAAACTTGTTGGTTCAGCCTCACGAGTATGGACAATACCTGCGGGAAGTTACATTTTGCCTGAATATAAAGCACCTGAGGAAGCAAAAACTTAAAAGACAATACCGCTTGACTTGAACAAGAAAAAGCGTAAAGCAAGAGCGAGCATTAGTTCCCTTAACTTAACGCAATGAAGGCGACAAAATGGAAACACAATATAACCTGCGAAAATTCGTTCCAAACGATCTGCAAGCAGTTATGCAAACAAACCGTGTATGCCTACCTGAAAACTATACAGACTTTTTCTTTGTTGACCTACACCAACGTTTCCCCGAAACATTTATCCTAGCAGAAGAAAACGGCAAAATTCTAGGCTATATCATGTGCAGAATAGAAGTAGGCCTCTCCAACATGGGCCTTGGCGGTTTAATGCGCAAAGGACACGTAGTCTCCATAGCCGTTATACCACAAGCAAGACGCAGAGGCGTAGCCCAAGCCGTTATAAAAAAAGCGTTAGAAGGCATGCAATACTACCGAGCCAAACAGGCCTTCCTAGAAGTACGAGTAACAAACGAACCAGCTATAGCGCTCTACAAAAAACTAGACTTTGAAATAAGCAAAACCATTAACGGCTACTACTCTGACGGCGAAGACGCTTACGTAATGACAAAAAAACTAGCTTAATAACTTTAAATATTGAGCCAGTTTGAAAAATGCCTATCTGACGTGTATGCCAAAGATGACTCTAAGTATCGTTCTGTCATAACGGTTGAATAGACAACATTTTAATGGCGAAACCATTTATCATATACACTTAGCAGCTAAATACTAATAATGAGTTACTTGTTTTTTGCTTCTTTCGTAATGGTAAATGTATTCTTGTGCGTATCCTGCATAAGGACCAAAATAGTTTCTAGCAAACGTCCCTAGTTTTTCGTATTCTCCATTACTTAACGAGTCATGATTTTTAAGATGTTCTACTAAATCGTATGGTAAATGATCTGTATAATGGTTAAGTAGTATGCGTTTAATCCAAATGTCTACGGGGAAAGCCTCCATTTTTTCTAAGGAAAACAAGAGCACACAATCTGCTACTTTTAGGCCTACACCTAAAAACTCTAACAGGTGTCTTTTAGCCTCAACATACGGTAATTGTTTAAACTCTTCTAAGTCAATTTGTTCCTCCCAAACACGTTTTGCCGTGGCCTGTACATACTTTGCCCTATAACCCAGACCGCATTCTTCTAAACTCTGTACACTTACCTTTGCTAATTTTTCAGCGGATGGAAACAGCCAAAACGTTTGTCCCTCAAAACAATGCGGCTCACCATGTTTTTGAGACATTTTCAAAAGCGTCTGCTCTATAGCTGCTATATTTTTATATGTTGCACAAATAAAACTGCTTAAACACTCCCAAGGATTTTGACGAATAAGCCGTAACCCCTCAAACTGTTCTATAGCTGATGCAATGTATGCGTCTTTATTGATTTCGTGTGCTATTTTTGTTAAGTCATCGTTTAACCCAAAAAAAGTTTTAATAAACGAAACGTCTACACCCTCAAATTCTAAACAGCGGTCAATTTGGCGAATTTTAAAAATGTTCTCTTCTGAGAGGCCATACCACCAATCATTTTGTTTTCTAAATCGAAATATTTGACCACAGCTCAGTGAGAAATTTAAATCAAAGGTTACATCAAGTTCAAGTTTCATCTCTTCACCCTATAAATTTTTCTGGCTTAGGAACCTCTTCAGCTAAACCCCTGCGTTTACGTAATTCCAACACTGTTTGAGTTACTAGTTTTTCAGAGAGTTTTTCCCAATGATCAAACACGTATTGCCAAACTGCCCTTCCAGATGTTGCGCAACGGAGATCTTTGGAGAAATCAAAGGTTTCAGCGACTGGTATGAAGCCCTCTATATTTGCAAGTAACCCGTTTTGTCTGTAATTTTTAACTTTACCTCGACAGGTAGTTAAAATTCTTGAGCTCTCTCCTGCAAACTCGCAAGAAACTGAAACAGTAACCGCATAAATAGGTTCCAACAAAACCGGGTTAGCTGTTAGAAAAGAAGCAAAAATAGCCCTGCAAATTTCACGTTTAACCTCCCCCTGTAAGTCCTCTTGCCTAAAATTAAGCAAGTTAAAGTCTGATAATTTTACTATTAAATGTCGAATAGGTTCCCCACAGAGAGGACCCGCCCTACAGGCATACTCAAATCCGCTGATTAACAGCTCCAAAACTGGATCAGAGATGTCTTGTGGGGTTGCACTAAAAATTTTAAGCACGTTACCATTTACATCAGAGTACTCTATGTTGTCTCTTTCTTTAGACGGCTCTATCTGATTTACAGGTTGGGGTTCTACTTGAATACTAAAACTGTCTTGGTTACCCGAGTTCTTTACACTTACTGTAATGCCCTTCTGTGTGATGCTTTCCATGTAAACTGTTCTTGGCAAAGAAACCTCTGCTTCTAAACTAAAATCTCGCTTTAACTGGTTAGCTGCAAGTTCAAGATGTAACTCTCCCATGCCCCTTAACAGGTACTCTCCTGTCTCTTTATGAATGATTAACTGCAAGTTTGGATCTTCTGATGTCATCTTTTCTAATGCTAAAAGTAACTTGGATAATTGCCTTGGATCTTTAGGTTCAATAGCAACAGTCATAACAGGCTCAAAAACATAACGCATAGCCTCAAAGGGCGTAACATTTTCTCTCTGAGCTATATCTACAAGTGTTTCTCCCACTTTAACTTTTAAAGGCAAATAAATTGTAGCTAAATTACCTGCTGACACCTCTGCAATTTCTTCTTGAAAAAAACCCATATCCAAACAAATTTTACTTACCTCAACATTTACGGCGGCATCCATTAAATGCAGTTTATCTCCGGCACAAATTTTTCCTGAAAACACTCTACCCGCTACAACACAACCGCCCTCAAAAGTTGTCACCACATTAGTTACATACATAACCGCAGGCCCCTCCGCTTCACATTTAGCCAACGCTTGGTCTACTACTATTGAATTTGCGTTTGGGTCCTGCAGCTTTTTAATACGATAAGCTTGAGCTTTACAAGGATTAGGCAGAGCGTTTATAATCATCTCAAAAATTGCTCTATGAACCGGAATTGTTTTTTTAAGCTTTTCAACATTTTGATATTGATAAGCATTGAGTATGTCTTGAAATTTTATTTTTTCTTGTTTAGCTATATCTATTGTAAAGCCCCAACCGTGTAGCGCCGCTCCAAAGGCAACTGTGCCCTTTTGGGGATTTACTTTCCACTGCGCCTTATAGGGCGCTTCACCGTAAAATTCAACAATATCATTAAACCCGTCAATTAGTTGACCGAGTTTTTCCTGAATTTGTTCTGCATCAAAATGTAATTCCGTAATTAGACGATCTACTTTATTTATAAAAAGCACCGGACAAACTCGTTCTTCTAAAGCTTGACGGGTAACAATTTCTGTTTGAGCCATAATCCCCTCTACGGCATCTACAACAACTATTACACCATCTATTACCCGAAGAGCCCTTGTAACTTTGCCTGTAAAATCAACATGACCGGGCGTGTCAATTAAATTAACTAGATACTCCCCTTTGAGCGTTTTATAGGGCAGACTAATGTTAGCTGTTTTTATAGTAATTTTACGTCTCTGCTCCTCCTCTAAAAAATCAAGCACCCGCGCTGTTCCCGCCATTGACGGTGAAAGCAGACCTGCTCCGGCTAGAAGCGAGTCAGCTAAAGTAGTTTTGCCGTGATCAATATGAGCAATTATCCCAACATTACGTATTGCCTCTTTGTTGCCCATTAACTCTTGAATTCGTGTTACTTGTCTAAACCGCGGCATTAACAATATACCTGCATTAAACTTAACATAGAGTAACTATTAAAATTTAATAATCTAAAACCTTTTACTGTTGACAAGAAGAAGAACAAGAAGAAGAAGAGGAAAACAGTGAAGTTGCCTGTTAAAGTGTCCCTTGAAAATTTAACTGCAGAGCCCTATGCGTCAATTCTCTGTTATCCACACGCTAAACCGTTGGATGTGCAAAACAGACTTTTGGAGCTAAAAACGCTTAATGTCAACGCTATAGAATTTACCGGTGATGGCTCAGCTGCAAACATGCCTGTGCTAGGCAAAGGTTACGTGGGTATTGTAGTAGTTGCACATATAAACGATGGTGATAAATTAGCTTTGAAAATGCGACGCCTTGACGGTGGTCGAGACGACTTTTTCCATGAAGCTGGCATGTTACAGAAAGCCAATAGTGTCAGTGTGGGTCCAAAATTTATGGCTGTTACCCAAAACTTTTTACTCTCGCAACTAGTTGATGGCAACTTTTTAGCAGACTGGCTAGAAAAACACAAAGAAAAAACTGATTTTCAAAGAGTACTGTTAGATATTTTAGAACAGTGCTGGCGACTAGACGAGGCTGGTTTAGATCATGGAGAATTAAGTAAAGCACCCCGACATTTACTTGTAGACAAAACAGGCAAACCGTTTATAGTAGATTTTGAAACAGCTAGCATACAGCGTAAACTTGCAAATGTTACCTCTGTGTGTCAGTACCTATTTGTTGGAAACGGTATTGTACCACGACTGGTCTGGGAGGTTCTGGGCGAAAAAAACTTGAACCAAATCGTTGACATACTGAAAAACTATAAAAAAGAACGAAACCGACACCATTTTGAAAAATTGCTACAAACATGCCTCTACTGATAGTTGGTGAAATTTTTATAAAAGTGGAGAGCGTTGTTGGCGTATTTTTTTGCCGCAGTTTATGCAAAAGTTTTTTTCGGTTGTGGTTTGTGTGCCGCAGTTTGGGCAATAGTTAGTTTCAGTGTTTATTGTTTGCCTAGTTTGGCATGGTGGAAATGCGTTTTCGTCTCCTGTTACTTCTTTTTCGTATATACCGTGCATACCTTTCTTTTGTGCGTTAAATTGTTGTATAACATTTTTTTCTCTGTTTTCTAAATCGTTAATTTCTGACTGAAATTTAGTGCGAATATTTGTACATTCTGCCTTGTATGGCGCCAACTTTTTACTTTTTATTAACCAAAAAATAAATGTGCCTGCAAAACAGACAAGTGCAAGAGGCCAAAAAACAAAAAGTAAAATGATACCGCATATAAGTGAGCCCCATAATCCTAGTGTATCTGAAGTTGTTTTTGGTACGGGAATGGATGTTACTGCTTGTTCCATTGCTTGTTTTTTGGCATCAATATCTTTTACAAGTTGCATATCCTGTGGCATTCCTTCATTGATGATTTTTTCTCCATCGCCTGTAACCCATATCGCGTATTCTTGATCATTATATTTTAAAACGATGTGATACAATCCTAGAAAGACACGTGTAACATCTTTTTGAATATTATTGCCGCCAGTTGCAAAATTTCTATAATTCAATTTAGCAATACTTTCTTTGGCTTTTTTTTCGAGCATTTGGTCAACTAGTGGAATAACGTATTCTGTGAAAGCCACAGGTTGGAGCATGTCATAGTTGTATGTTACAACGTCTGCTGGAAATTCTAAGTCTTCAATATCAACTAGTTTGTTTGGGTCAAGATGAGTATAAAGTTCCTTAATCTGTAAGGCAGTTTTTTTATTACCGGACGCGAAAAATGTTGATGATACATAAGCAGTGCTATTGCCTGGGGTCCATTCGATGTGTGTTGCGTGGTCATTATCTCTGTTTTGATAATGTGTTTGTGTGCGTTCATTGCCTACTTCGTATGTGAAAGATGTTGAACCATTGCAGTAAAAACAGTATGCAGGAACGCAATAACGCTCTTCACGGACAATTTTGCCTTTTTCAAAAATGTCCAATGGTAAAGAGGGTGTTTCAGATAAGGCGGTGACTAGTTTTTTATGAAGAGTTGCTGAAGATGCGCTTAGTGGAAGGCCGCTGTTAATGTTTTCTTTGGCTGCAATTTCAGAATTTTTGGTGATGCCATCTAGTATGCAGTCGGTATTGCAGTATGGGCATTTTACGTGATCTTTTGAATTTTTAGGTATGGATATTGGTGCGCTGCAAATGGTGCATCGTAAATTTTTAACTGTGGCATTCATGAATAAACCCGTTTAACTAATTATGTATGTTTGTAATAAGAATATCGTGTAATGCTAATGTAATGTGTTTTTTAAATTTCAGAAAGTGTAGATCAAGAGAACAGTTAAAACTGTTAACCACAGTCAACACACAAATGGTAGATAACACTTTATTCATATACTCAAATCAACAGTTAAACATAAAAAACTAATTCCTGTATATGATATAATCCCATGTTAACCATTACCATAATTTTAGTTTTTTAGACAATCTATTTATCGCAATAAAAACAAAAAATATTAGTTCTCCTCGCTTTTTGTTTAAAAACTATTACCGTGGCAGATGGTTTAAACACTGTTTTGATTCTACATTTAAGTTTGCTGAAAAATCTGCAAGCTTTGTTTTACAGTCAGCCAATATTTTACATGATTTTCGCATATAGAGACCTAAAAAGAGAATATCCAAAATTTTTAAAACCAAAATACCCCTGCACAACTATGTATGGTCTGCCTAGCTTATATGTATATGACCGTCTGATGTTGTTATCCAGTGTCCTCTAATAAAAATGGGTTCCAAACGTCTACACAGTCGCTGATTTCCTTAAGTTCATAATAAAGTGTAATTTACAACTATTTTGCTTTGAGAGCACGTTTTTGTACAATTAACACACCAAAACATTAAGGTGCTTGACAATATACTTATATGTGTGTGTAATTAGTCATGTACATGACAGGATAGTCATGTTGTTGATTACAAAAGAGGAATAAACATGAACGAACAAAGAAAACAATTAGCCATACAATTCACACATCTAGATGAACTACTCCTACGCTACCAAATGCAAACACACGTAAAAGAAGGCCTCACCCCATACAGCGGACAAGGACGAGTACTCGCCATTCTAAAAATGCAACCCGAAATAATACAAAAAGAACTCGGATACCTACTAGACATAAGCAAACAAGCACTATCAGAACTACTAGACAAACTCGAAAAAAACGGATACATCACCCGCACACAATCAGAAAAAGACCGCCGCTCCTTCGTCATAAAACTAACAGACACAGGACACCAAGCCATACCCAAAGAAAACAACCCAACAGACAACAATTACCTAGAAGAAATTTTCGACAACTTAAACCCAGAAGAACAAACAAACCTCACAAAATACATAGAAAAAATAATCACCACCCTTGAGAAAAAAGTAAACACTGACGAGGACACTTTCGCCGAATTCTTCAGAGAACGATTCTTTGCAAAACACGGCAACAAACATAACGCCTTTAGAGGTTTTTGGGGTTTTAATCACCACCATAGACACAGAGATTTTGGAGGCCATTACAACGATAACGACGAATAATAATACCGTAATAGAGGTAAAAAATTTAGTTAAACGCTACAAAGGCGCAAAAACACCCTCCGTTGACAACATTAGCTTTTCAGTAAAAAAAGGCGAATTTTTCGCTTTTCTAGGTCCCAACGGCGCAGGAAAAACCACAACCATATCCATACTTACCACCACCCTTGGAAAAACCTCCGGAGACGTAAAAATTGCAGGCTTTAACATAGATACTCAGGCACAAGAAATCCGAGAAAAAATAGGCATAATCTTTCAAAAACCCAGTCTCGACCGCCAACTCACAGCTGAGGAAAACATCCGCTTCCACGCCTGCCTCTACGGCATGTGCAGCTACCACCCAACATTCAAATTAATGCCCAAAGCCTACCGCGACAAAGTAACAACCCTAGCCCACGTTCTAGGCTTAAGTATTGATGCACTATTTAAACCCGTAAAAAAACTCTCAGGCGGCATGCAAAGAAAACTAGAAATCGTACGCAGCTTAATACACACCCCAGACGTTTTATTCCTAGATGAACCCACCCAAGGCTTAGATGCCGTAAGTCGCAGAGGACTCTGGGAATACATCAACAGCATTCGCAATCAATTTGGCACAACAATTTTTCTTACCACACACTACATAGACGAGGCCGAAAACGCAGACAACGTTTGCATCATAAATAACGGCAAAGTTATCGCCTGTTCTCCACCTGAAGAGTTGAAGAAAAGCTTACTTAAACAAGAACTGATTTTAGATGCACAAAATCGTAACGAATTAACAGCAGAACTCTCCAAACTAAATATATCCTACACAGTAAATGGACACATAAATGTTCCCTATGCTGAGACACCACAAGAAATCATATCACAACTAAAAACAAAACTATCCGTGCTAAAAATTCATGAACCCCTCTTAGAGGACGCCTATATTGAATTTTTAAACAAGACAAACAACCACGTGGAGACCTAAACACATGAGTGAACAAGTTTTAACACGTAAAAAATCACGCCTGATAAGAGAATTAAACACCGTTATAGCTGTGATGGCAAGAGAGCTTACTGTATTTTTCAAAACACCTAGCACATTGGTGTTGCTTTTTGTTATGCCAATTTTTATGATGGGTCTAATTGGAGGCAATATAATGGGTATGGCTGATGGTGAGGGTCTTGGCACTTTTATGCTTGTTGGCATGCTAGTAAACATGTTGTTTATGGTAACAGCTATGGGTATGACCTCGCTTGTGGATGATCATGAAACCGATTTCAATCAAGAAATTTTGGTATCACCGGTTTCACGGTATTCTCTTGTCATAGGCAAAATATTAGGTGCAACCTTTGGAGCCATAGTTAGCATGATAGGAACACTTATCGTTGGACTAGTTATGGGAATAACGCTCTCAATAGGTCAGCTATTATTGATTCTTGCGCTTTCACCACTTATGTGCTTTGCAGGTGGGGCTATGTCAATGATTTTAATAGGCTTAATTAAAAATAAAAAAACAGCAAACTATGCCGTAATGCTATTAATAATGCCACAAATGTTCCTATCCGGAGCAATAATCCCCATAAACGAATCCAACATGGTACTGCTTGTGCTAAGTCGTGTTATGCCTATGACTTATTGTATAGATCTTGCCCGAGCCATTACAAGTGTTGATGCTGCAATGTTTAATCCGTTAATCAATTTTGCTGCAATTGCCCTTATAACGTTAGTCTGTCTTATGATAGGAACCTTTTTCTTTGCAAGATCTGAAAAAAACAGGTAATCCACTTCTTTTTCTTTTTTCTTAAAAACAATTTTTTATTTGCAGATACTTTGTTGTTATATAATATTGACGAGTAGGTTGTCTTTTGTAGAAGGATAGAAAACTGAAGTTTGCAAACTCAAAATATAGTTTGACGCAAAACTGGGTGTTTATTTAGTGTTTAGCATAGTGACAATTTGAGTTTTAAACGTTATCAATGGTTTTTAACACTACAACGAACAGTGTTACTTAATGCAATATTATGTGAGCTGATTAGGTGTTTTTGATAGATATTGATTAAGAAAAGCAAGGTTACGCTATGGTTTTACGGGTAAAACAAGTTGTAATGGATGTAATTTGATGTAGCGTTCGTTGTAGTGTTAAGTCCGGTAAATAAACGATATAGTTAAAGCGTTGTATCAGCTAATCTTTAAATTGTTAACTATAAAACATTACAGCTATGGCGAGTGAAGGTCAATGATTGAGTCACGTTGTGGTTTAGTTTGTAGTATATGTGAGTATAGAGAACAGATGAGTTGTAGCGGTTGTCTTGCTATTGCGAAGCCGTTTTGGGGTGAATCCTGCCCTGTTAAGACATGTTGTGAACAAAAAAACCATGAACATTGCGGTCTTTGTTCGGTTTTTCCCTGTGACTTGTTAAACCAGTTTTCTTACGACAAAGAACAGGGCGACAACGGAAAACGAATTAAACAATGCAGTAAATGGGCCATATCAAATTAAGCTACAACTCAAATACTTGATTACTAAGATCTAGAAACTGTGTACAAATAATTTGCAATATTTTTAATGTGCGATACGTTCAATTGCGTGTTTATCCATGAGTCAATTGCACGTTAATTATGCACAGTTCCTTAGGTGTCGTAATTGTCGTAAGCTGTTTGGGTTACGGATGGCTTTGATTTATGGGATAATTAACTTTGAAAACAAGAACTAAATCCGAGGCGGTCTATTACACAACAATAATTTTGTGAACGTCAAACGCATGAACGCTTTTTTTTCCATGTAACTCTAAAAGATAACTTGACACTGTAAGCGGTTTATAGTGTTAAGAGTTGTTGTAGGTATTTTATGGGGTTACAGCTGGTTATGAAGCGTTTTGTTTTTAAGCTAACAGGACCTTTGAACTCTGAGAGATCCACTATTTTTCAAAAAGTTTAACACCAACTTTCGCAAAATATTCAAATTAAACGCCGCTGTTTTTTCCAAAGTACGATTAGCATCCTCCCCAAAAGTAACATCTAGATGCCAATGAGCCGACTCTACCAACCAATGACCACAAATAACACGAGCAATCTTTTTAACATCTAAAGGCAAACTGCTAATAAAATACCGCGATTGCACCGATGTAGTGCCATCGGGTTTTGTTAGGGTATTTTTTGTCATTACAATAGTTTTAAGGTCCATCCAATTATCCCGGGTAGATAAACGGGAGAGGTCTTTTGATTGCCAATACTCCCGTTGCTCTATGTTGCCTCTTGTTTTCTTTTTAGTTTTAAAATATTGACATTTGGTAGTTAAAAATGCAGGGTCCGCAAAACACAGGCTAACATTTGTGTACAGGGTTTTTTGGTTGGCTTTCAAAGTTAGGACATAGTTAGCTTGTCTTTGGCGTGTTTTTACTACTATTTCTTTTTGTGTTGCTATGGCATCGTTTGTTAATGTGTGGCCTTTAAGGTTTAAATTATCTAAAAGTTGTGGGATGGCGGTTATTTCATTTGATTTATCTTTTACTAGTTCTTGGGTTAGAAAGAAGCTGTGTTTGTCAGCAACGCTGTCTATGTGGTTGGGTGTTTGAGTGTTGTTGGTTTGGGTGCCTTTTTGGGTTTTGCCGTCTTTGTGTGGTGTTTTTTTTTGATTTTTTCGCCTTGCTTGGTGTTTAATAGTTCTTTGAATTGTGTTTGGAGGGTTTGTAGGTGGGTGGGGTTAGTATGGTAAAGGTGTGTGTGGTGGTGTTGTGGGTGGGGGTGGTTTGGTGTTGGGGGAAGATTTGTTGTAGTTGTTTGTGGTGTATGTCTGCA
>WQSY01000015.1 GCA_009787585.1 Candidatus Bathycorpusculum sp.
GCTGTTGTCATTTGAACCCACAGATTCAAATGCTATAGTGAATGTTTTATGTTTTTCTAATTTCAAAAAACTAGTTTTGGTTCCGGTTCAGCCGGGTTAGGCATATACGGCATATCAAAATTAAACCGTAAAAACACGACATTTTTCCATTTTAACCTTAAAAACACGTTTTCAAACAAAACCTGCTGCCTAAAAACTGAAAGTTACGGATTAAGACATGTTCGTTTGTTAAAAAATACGCCTTTTTGATAATCAGGTTGATATATGCTTTTATTTATTAAATAGTTTTTATTTTACGTGAGGCTTAAATTTCTGAAGCATTATTTTAGGGTAACAAGTAGTTGTTGTTAGAAGGGATAGTTATGGGTAAGAGTGTAACAGAGAAAATATTTGAAAAGCATTTAGTTGATGGCAAAATGAGTACTGGTGAGGAGGTTGGTTTAAAAATTGATCACACTTTAACTCAGGATTCGACGGGTACTATGGCTTATCTTGAGTTTGAGGCTATGGGGATTTCGCAGGTTAAGACGCAGCTTAGTTTAAGTTTTGTAGATCATAATATGCTTCAAAATGATTTTCGTAATGCTGATGATCATCGGTATCTTCAAAGTGTTGCGGCTAAGTATGGTATAGTTTTTAGTCGTCCGGGTAATGGTATTTGTCATCAGTTGTATTTGGAGCGTTTTGCTCAGCCAGGTGTAACTTTGCTTGGTAGTGATAGTCATACTCCAACAGCTGGTGGTATGGGTATGATAGCTATTGGCGCTGGTGGACTTGATGTTGCGGCGGCTATGGCGGGGGAGCCGTTTTATCTTGAAATGCCTGACGTGTACGGTATTAATTTGACAGGTAAACTAGCGCCTTTTGTTTCAGCGAAAGATGTTGTTTTGGAGGTTCTAAAAAAATTAACTGTGAAGGGGGGCGTAAACAAGATACTGGAATATTTTGGTTCCGGGGTTAAAACGTTAAGTGTTCCAGAACGGGGTACAATAACAAACATGGGAACAGAGACAGGTGCTACCACATCTATTTTTCCCTCAGATGAGGTTACAAAACAGTTTTTAGCTAGTCAGGGACGAGAGAGCCGGTGGATGGAGCTTGAGGCAGATAAGGACGTACGGTATAGTGAGGTTCTAGATATTGATTTAGCAAAAGTTGAGCCGCTTCTAGCTATGCCGCATAGTCCTGACAATATTAAGCCTGTTAGCGAGTTGGAGGGAACTCTTGTTGATCAGGTCTGCATAGGCAGCTGTACTAACTCATCGCTTAGAGATTTAAAAATAGTCTCCGCTCTGTTAAGAGGAAAGAAAGTTCACGAGAATCTTAGTTTAACAGTTTCAGCAGGTTCACGCCAAGTAATGGAAAATCTAGCCGTTACAGGAGAGCTGGAGCCTTTAATTCAGTCAGGGGCAAGAATTCTAGAAAACTCTTGCGGCCCATGCATAGGTATAGGTCAAGCTCCAACTACGGGTGCAGTATCTTTACGCACGTTTAATCGTAATTTTAAAGGCCGAAGCGGAACACAGGACGCCAAAGTTTACCTAACTAGTCCAGAAACAGCTGTGGCAGCGGCTATAACAGGCAAAATTACAGACCCACGTAAACTGGGGGTATTTCCAGAAATTAGTATGCCAGAAAAATTCATTCTAAGTGATGCCATGTTTATCCCTGCAGGGGTAAATCCAAATGCTAAGGTGATCATGGGACCAAACATTACATCGTTACCACAATTCCAGTCTACACCATCACTGCTTAAAGGCGAAGTTTTACTTAAAACAGGAGACAACATTACAACAGATGACATCTTACCGGGTGGAACAGACATAATGTCTCTGCGTAGCAACATTCCAGAAATCAGCAAATACATTTTCCACCGTGTGGATACAACTTTTTATCAGCGGGCAATTCAAAAACAAGGCGGTTTTATCGTAGGAGCAGAAAACTATGGCCAAGGCTCTTCACGTGAACACGCCGCATTAGCTCCCAGATACATTGGAGTAAAGGCAGTTATTGTAAAATCGTTTGCACGCATCCACATGGCTAACTTGATAAACTTTGGAATTTTACCCTTAACCTTTGCAGACAAAAAAGACTACGACAACATTGAACAAGGTGACATACTAGAGTTAGAAATAAACCATTTAGTAGAAACTTTAACACTGAAAAATAAGACTAAAACCATAGAAATCAAGGTAAACTTGAACTTAAGCAAGCAAGAGAAAGAGCAAATAAAAGCAGGTGGCAAACTAGCAGTTATCAAAAACAAACAAAAATAAAACCTTTTTTTTACTTTTTATTTAACATCAAAAATTTAAAGACCCAACTCTACTAGTTTTTTAACACTGTTAATTTGAACACCTTTTGTGCCTAATAGGAACCTAGTAAATTTTGAATCCGCTTCAGAACCCATTGTGACTACTTTATCACCTTTAAAAGATAAAGTTACAGTTATACCTTCACGTTTTAAGTCTTCGGCGATTTCTTTAACCATTGGTTGCATATTTTGCACTGTACGCAGACCAGAAACACTACGCTCAAGGGTGCTAATTACACCTTTTTGGGGTTTATCGTTTTTATTTGTGCTGGAAATTATATCTTTTATAAATTCTTTATCTTTGGCGTTTACATCAATTTTTTTATGCTGAGCCGTTATTTCCAATGCTTCAGTATTGTTTTGACTTACTGTTATTTTGCCAGATTTAATGCTTTCAGCTAATAAAGTAGTCAGCAGCAATTGTTTTTCCTCAAAATAGAAAAATTATGGGTTTATTCGGCATCTGAAGCATAGACTATGTCTAAAACTATTGCGCCGTTGATTTTTGCTTTAATTGGACCGGTTTCTACTGTTAGATCTTCAAAGCTTAATTTTATATCAGATTTTTTTCCTGCAAGTTTATCCATAATTGCAATTACTGCATCACACATTGATTCAGCAGCCTTTTCTAATCCATGAGAAGCGGTCTCTATACTTTTTTGTACGGTTTCTTTTTTAGACTCCATAACAAACACCAATAGAGTAAAGACAGCTTAGGAATAAATACTTAGCTGAGAGACAAAAAGAAAAGCTACAATAGACAAGACATAACACTCATAGAATAACTAAATATTTTTTTTAACAAAGAGTAAAGACAACATTTTACAGGTTTCTTAACCGTGTTTAGTATCTGTTTTTTAAAGTTGTTTGGACATATTCTGTGTTTTAGGATAAATATGTAAATTAGGGGAAATAGAATAGTTAAAGGGTTATTTTGGTAGAAAAAAGCATTGCTCCAGAAAATTCAGTATTAACAGATAATGATTGTGAAAGGTTAGAGTCTGGACTTGGTTCTGCAGAAGTAGAGCAGAGAAGAAAACAGTTTGGATTCAATGAGGTATCAGAGAAAAAAGTTAAGTCATGGTTACTATTTGTTAAGAGGTTTTGGGGGCTTTCAGCTTGGTTGTTGGAGATAATTATTGTTCTTTCGCTTTTTTTGCAGCGTTATGCTGATGTTGTCATTATTTTTGGTTTGCTTGTTTTAAATGCGGTGTTAGGGTTTGCAGAGGAGCGTAGAGCCTCAAAAGCTACTGATGCTTTGAAAGAAAAATTAAGAATTAACGCGCGTGTTTTAAGGGAAGGGGTTTGGAGGGTTTTGCCTGCTAGAGAGATTGTACCTGATGATGTTGTAAGGATTAGGCCGGGGGATTTTGTTCCTGCGGACGTAAAAATTGTAGAGGGACAACTTGATGTTGATCAGTCAGCTTTAACGGGTGAGTCCTTTAATGTGGAAAAGAACCCGGGTAATCTTTTGTATTCTGGCTCTATTATAAAACGGGGGGAAGCTAACGGGGTTGTTGTTGCGACGGGGACTAGTACGTATTTTGGCAGAACCGCTCAGCTGGTTCAGTTAGCTAAGCCTAAGTTGCACATTGAAGAGGTTATATCCAGTGTTGTTCGTTGGTTACTTGTTATTGTTTCTGTTTTAGCCATTGTAGCACTGGTTTGTTCGGTGCTTAGAGGATTTAATGTTATTGATGTTTTACCGATTCTTTTGGTTATTTTACTATCGGCAATTCCAGTGGCGTTGCCAGCTATGTTTACAGTTAGTATGGCTCTTGGGGCCATGGAGTTGTCTAAAAAAGGTGTGTTGATAACTCGTTTAAGCGCAGTAGAAGATGCGGCAACTATGAATGTTCTCTGTGTGGATAAAACGGGAACAATAACTATGAATAAACTTTCAATAATTGAAAGGATAGCTTACAGCGGATTTAATGAAAAAGACGTAGCGCTCTATGGAGCTATGGCCTCTCAGGAGGCAAACCATGACGCGATAGATCTTGCATTTATTGAAAGAGCCAAACAAGATAACTCATTAAATGACACATTTAAACAGACAGAGTTTATTCCATTTGACCCTAAAACAAGATGTACTCAAGCAACAATACAAAAAGATGAGAAAACATTTAGGGTTATGAAGGGTGCAGTCAGAGTTATTAGTGAAGCCTGTGAGTTAACAAAAACAGAAAAAACGCAAATAGAAGAACAGACTCAAAAGTATGCCTTGAAGGGTTACAGAGTTCTGGCAGTAGCTAAAATAGACCATACCAAAAGTAAGGCACAGCTTGTAGGGTTAGCTATTCTCTATGATATGCCTCGTCCTGATTCAAAACAGCTTATAGAGAAATTGGGCGAACTGGGAATTTCGGTAAAAATGCTCACCGGCGATGCGTTACCTATTGCAAAGGAAACCGCTAAAAGCATCGGATTGGGCGATTGCATCATGTTAGCTGCCAATTTAAAGACAGACATAGAAAAGAAAACATTGCTTACTGAAGAGGCGACACAGCAGTATGATGGTTTTGCAGAGGTATACCCTGAGGACAAATACACTATTGTTAAGAACCTACAGAATAGTAAGTGTATTGTTGGTATGACAGGTGATGGAGTAAATGATGCACCAGCGTTAAGGCAAGCAGAGGTGGGTATTGCAGTAAGTAACGCTACAGATGTAGCAAAAAGCGCTGCTGGCATAGTTTTAGTCAATGAGGGCCTAACTAGTATAATAGACTTAGTTAAAAACGGCAGAATTATATATGAACAAATAAGCGCGTGGATTTTAAGTAAAACCATAAGAACTCTGCAAGTATCCATTTTCACCGTTTTAACTTTTATATTAACAGGCAATTACGCTATTTCAGCCTTTAGCGTTATAATGTATTTCTTCTTAACGGATCCTGTGAAAATTGCAATATCTACAGACAAACTCCAAGGCTCAAACACACCCGCCACTTGGAAAATAAGTGGAGCCATAAAAGCTTCAGCCATCCTAGGAACATTAGTAACGGTTGAATCCATTATATTGCTATTTATGGTGCTTAACGTGTTTAACGTACCAATTAGCAATCCAGCTATATACACGTACACTTTTGAAATACTATTTTTCTCAGCACTACTTCTTAACTTTAATGTCCGCGAAAGAAGACCATTCTATAAATCCATACCAAGCAAAATTCTCTTATTTACTATTATGACAAGTTTAATTGTTGGAACAATACTTGTAACCGTTGGAATCCCAAATCTTCCAGCAGTCCCCATTGTGCAAACACTAATTATAATGGGGCTCTCAGCATTCTTTACATTTATAATTAACGACTTTACCAAAGTGTTTATGGTAAAAAAACTTAAAATAAAATGGTAAAACCTACATAGCTAATAGCATAACAGTTAAAACATCAACCTCTTTATACCTTAGGGGATTATGTGCAAATTACAATACGTTACTTCACAACACTACGAGAAATAACAGGCAAAAAAGAAGAACAACTCACATTTCCAGAAAACCAAAAAATCACCATTATCTTAACATTAAAGACACTAACTAACAAATATGGCAAACCATTTACAGATTACGTATTTGACACCGATGGAAAAATTAAGAATATACTACAAATACTTATCAACGGCACCAACATATCTGGCCCCAAACAACAAGAAGTTACACTTCAAAACGGAAACGTTTTAGCAATTTTACCACCAGTCAGTGGCGGCTAAAACAAAAAACGTTAAAACAGTTCACATACATTCTTAATCCAAAAATAATTTTTACAACTACTAAAAATGCTCTATACAGAGGCACTTAATTTTAGAATATTTCTGCACTGTAAAAATATTACTACGTTAGAACCTAACAAAAGTCCGATTGAACTTGTGTTCTTAAAAAGTCGGCAATGCAGTATGCTGTGAAATGTACAATTTTACCATCAAATTCAAGCAAAGCAACAGAGCATTTTTATGGACTCTGTCTTACTGTTTTTTCATGTTTTGTTGCTAAAGCATATAGTAATAGTAGTAGCTGCAGGATAAAATTGTTAGAGCGGCAGTATTCCGCCCCAGAACATTGTTTTTTTACGCATTAATTTTACATATTCTTTAAGTACGTCGATCTCGGCATCGGTTAAATCATCAAGGTGGTTTGCAAAGAGTTTTTTTACATGTTCTTCGGGAACTTTTACAAAAAGTACATCACGTTCAAAGATGTGCCTACCGGCTATGGGTTTATCCATTGAAATGGCGACTTGTTTACCTGTTTTAGCTTCACTTATAGCTTTTCCTTCGTCTTGAACTTGTTGTATTTCACCAAGATCAGAACCGTCTTCTACGCGTATAAGAGACACTTTAGGTTTTACTCTACCACCTTGAATTTCAACGCCTACAACTAGTGGTTTTGCTCTGCGGAAAATGCAATCGGGCAGTACTGTTAATTTTCCAGGTTTAACAAGAGCGTCAAATTCTTCTTCATTTTTGCGCTCACGTTTTTCTTTAACCCATTTAAGATAATTATCTATAAGACTATAAATAATGGAATCGCGAAAAATTTTAACGCCCGTGGCTTCGGCTTCTTCTTCGGCGTCAGGTAAAACTTTTACACCAAATGCCAAAATAGCTCCTACCAGAGGATCATGTTGTTTAACAACAGAGGCCTCTATAACATCACGTTTACTTATATCGCCTACGTCTGCACTTCGAACTTGCACATTATTAGCTTTAAGAATTTCAGCCATGGCTTCAAGAGAACCTAAAGTGTCTGCTTTAGCTATGACACCGTCTATTTCTTTAGTAATGCGAATTCGACCAACTTCTTCAGTGATAAGCTTACAGTACTTAACAGCATCTTCACCTTGCGGTACTGCAAGCAGAGGGGCACCAGCTAAGGCATCATCAAGGTCAGTAGCAACAATTTTTACACCTGCACTAGCATAAACAGAATCTACACTAACAAATTTATCACGTGGATCTCGCATTTCATCTAAAGGTTTAGGCACTAATAATGTGCGGACACGTGAAGTTATAGGACCATGCTTACCGCCAACAGCAATTAAATCATCCTTATGTAGAGTTCCATCATAGACTATGGCGTTTAAAGTCATACCTAGGCCGGGTTCTTCTTTTACCTCTAAAACAGAGCCCTTCGCGGGGCCATCCGTTGTCTGCAAGCGTTGTTTTAGAAATTGCTGTGTTAAACCGACAAGCACCATAACTAGTTCAGCTAAACCTTCACCTGTTTTAGCGCTTGTAGGCACCAGAGCCACGTTCTGAGTAAAATCACGAATATGATCAAACCGATCAGTTTTAAAACTTAAACGACTAAAATCACCCATAACATGATATAAACGATTGTCAACTTCTTGTTGAATAAAACTAGACTGTTTAGCATAAGACTGCAAAAACGGTGCACCCTTAGTTGACTTCCAACCGGGAACACGATCAATTTGATTTACGGCTACAATAAAAGGAGTTTTACGCGCTTTGAGAATTTCAAGGCACTCAAAAGTTTGAGCCTCAAACCCACGTAGAGAGTTAACAACCAAAATAGCAATATCGGCAACACTTCCGCCTCTACGTCTAAGATTAGTAAACGCTTCATGACCAGGAGTGTCTACAATTAACAAACCGGGAATTTCTATACCAGTTTTAAAAGTAGCCATATAGGGACCAATAAGTTGAGCAAGAGTTTCAACCGGAAAAAAACTTGCACCTATATGTTGAGTTATACCTCCTGCCTCACGTACTTGAACATTAGTTTTACGAAGTACATCAAGTAACGAAGTTTTACCTGAATCAACATGACCTAGAACACAAACAATTGGTTGACGAATCGGCACAACACTTTTCCTCCCTAAATGAACTTGAACTACAAAATAAATGCAGATTAGACTAATAAAAATACTTCACTAAACAGACAAAACCATCCATAGAACCAAAAAAAGACTACGAAAAGAAAACATGATGGTTACTTTTTCTTTTTATCGGGACCAGCGGCGACATCAGGTACAGCTTCAAGCTTAGTAGGTAAATATTTATCTACTATGTAAGTTAAACCGTAACGACTGAAAGCTTCCAACTCTGTCTTTCGCCGTATTTTAAGAAAAGTTTTGATTTCACGCTGCCAAATTGGATCATTTTGGTATCGAGGATCTTTTTGCAGTTCATATAACCGTTTGATGTCTACTTCATCTAGAGGGTCAGTTGGCAATTTATATTCAATTATATCACTTGCCCAAACTCCGCTCCAAACAGCGTCAGGAGTGTTTAAGTCTCGCAGATGAGCAGCGTTAGCGGAACCTGAAATTATAACCTGCGCAATGTGCATTCCCCAAGGATCACCATCAGTTAAAATGAAAACAGGAAGATTTAACTCATCGTGTAATCGTCGTATGAAACTTCGAGTTTGTCTTGGCGCTTGACCACCACAGGAGATTAAAAGAGATTTATGTTTACTGTGCACACTTTCTTCAATAAATCTAGTAAAGAGGGCGCCTTTCTCTATGGCTATAATCTTGTTAGCACTAGTTTTTAGAAATTCAGAAGAGGTTATTGCAGGTCCGATAAGTACGCCATCAGGATGGCTGGTCAGGTTAACTGATTTTCCCTCATATCCTGGAACGGTGTAGGCTACATCTAAGTCACCAAATATAGCGCTACGTTCTTCAGGAAAAATGTTAAAATCTTCTCTAGCAAAACCTGTTAGAGTTTCAAGGTCAGTTATAATATTGTTTGATTCCTGCTGATCTGAAAAAGTCATCTCATATGCTTGCGCAGAATAGTAAACATCTCTTAAAGTTGAGGTTTTACGTTGACTTGTAAGCTCATTGCTAAACAGGGCAACCCATGCAAGTTGAGTAAAGGGTTTTATGTGACGAATGTTTCGGGTGCTTCGGCCAACAATTTTTTCACCTAAAATATACTGACGTAAACGTTCATCATAGGTAATGTTTTCAGTGCTACGACTAGGCATGTTAACTGATGGAAAGACTCCTTGATCTAGCTGATTGTATACTGAAGTGCCAAAGGCTTTAAGCCCTTTTAGTACTTCCTGTTTTCTTTCGGTTATCTTAGCTTTCTTCTGTGCCATACTTTTGTACGCTCTTCAATAATTTATCTATGTCAGGTCTCTTAGTCTGTCCAGACAGTGTAGTAGAGAACTCGGCAATCCTAGGTAGATACTTATTAAAAATGCTCAGTCGCTTCTTTTCCATGTGTACATGCTCTTGTCGTGTTAGAAAATGTGAGAGTTGTCTTGAAACTTCGCGGATTGCATTAGCTTCTTCTTTGCGAACTTCTATACGATCAGATATGAATTCTTTACCAACAGTTTTGTATGGTACTTTGGTACTGCAAACGTGAATAAGAATAGCTATAGGCATATCAGGGGTTACTTTATAGCGCCGCCAAGTCATAGCTGATATGACTTTATATGCTACATCGCTTGCTTCATCGTATAGGAGGGGAATTTTGTTAGCAAACCTGTAAATTACAAAATTACCAGTTTTAGGAACACCCCCACCGTATGCGATGGCCATTTCTACAATGAATGGATGCCCCGCATATGTTGAGGGCTTACGTTGATGAACCACTAGATATTCAGGATTTAACTCTTTCATAACACCTGCCTTAAGTAGTTCTTCGCCTAAGGGTGAGAGACAACTTGCATCGGGCGGTAAGAAATCCTTATACCGTTTTAGATTCTGCATCAATTTAACTATTTCTTCATGAGAGAGCTTTTTAGGATTCTTACTAACGGGAAGTCCAGCGAAGTCTAGGAATTTTTGAGCCGTAATTTCCCCCACACGATGAAAGTGCTGTCTAAGAAAAGTTGACATGTTAGTACAAGTTGTTACTTGAATAAGCCGTTGCAACAACTCTACATCCACACCATAGGGATGGGGAAGAGTCTCTGTGGGAGGATCAGGCATAACAGAGGTAGCACGAGTAAACTTGTAGAGACGCCCCTTGGGGTCAACAAAGGTAATATTTGCATAGGGATTTACTAGAGCAGTCTGCTTGAAGTACTCAATGATTTTAGGCATCGCCCGCAAATAGTCACCTTCAAGAGTAAACTCAATAACGGTGCCACGCCAATTGTCTTTATTAGTAATTACTTTACGATCCAAAATTATAGGCTTATTACGTTGGATATCAATCATTAACTTGAAACTGTAAATTTTTTCTTGCCCAGTACTGGAAGTTACCAAAACAGGTTTATGCGTGGTTATTTGACCATAGAGAACAGCCATTTTTCCACCTAAACCAAAGGTGCCTCTGGCCTGTTTTAGCTTATATTTTGAACCGTAAAGGACTTGTCCAAAAGCGGAGGGTATAAACTGTGGTTGGATACCGCAACCGTTGTCTTGAACACGGAGTTTATAAATTTGAGTCTCCTTAGTTGCCTCAGCTTCAAAAGATAAACGCACATAAACGTCGGGAGGAATTTTTTGGCTTTCAGCGGCATCTAAAGAATTTTCTACAACTTCACGTATGGCTACAAAGATACTTCTTGACGGGTTAGTTAAGCCTGCAATGTCTCGGTTTCGGTAGAAAAAGTCCGATACACTCATTTCTTCAAAGGTTGCTTGAGACATTATTACTTACCCATTTCCAGTTTATGTCGCCTGTTTTTTGTAGTATATCATTTGCTTGTTCTTTAAGTTAACTGATAGACAAGATCAAAATGTTCATTTTAAAAAAAACGTAAAAAACAAGAGCATGGGCATTTTTGCCGTGAACAAGTATAAAAATGAACAGTAAACAAACATAAATTGAAAAAATAGTAAAAATAACAATTTTTCAAGATTAGGCAGCATATTTCAGGATTATATCCCTCACACAGATTTTACCTCTTTTAACAGTAAACTGCCTAAAAAACACCAAAAACATACAGACCACAAAAAACAATAACAAACACGATGACAAGACAATAATTTAAAATAACCCCAATGTTTAATGTTACAAATAATATCACAACACACGGGTGGAACAAAAAATGAACAAAAACAACTGGGTAATCTTGGCCGAAAAAATATGTGGAATAGTTTTAATCATCATCAGCGCAATACTGCTTTACTACACAACATCAAACAAAGACATCATAGGAACATTCAACGGAATGTTTCTAGCTATAGGGGCAGTTATATTAATCGTTGGCATTTTACTACTAATCATCACACCAAAAGAAGAAGTAGAATAAGAATAAAACCAACAAATACTCATCCACAATTTTATAACCAACACTTTCTAAAGATAACAAACAATATTTTACACACAAACATTAACTTTTTACCATAACATTAACACTAAACATAAAAAATTTACCGCCAAGAAACTGGACATAATTAACTTGCGAACAGCCACACGAACAAAACGCACAATTAAACATGCTGCCATGCACCAAAAATACCTCAAATTATTTGTATACAGTTTCAAAACATATTTTCGAACTATTACTAATATTTAAGAGTACCTTAGACACAAGCCAGACGCTTCTTTTCACCATCTTAATAGAATGGCACACACATTCATACAAGTAACAAATATAGTTCTAAAAAATACAATATAATCTAAAAACCACAAAACAGGAAAAACAGATTAAACAATAAAAACAGTGGAAGATTAGTAAAAGTTAAGTGTTTCTTTTCGTTTCTCAGCTTCTTCGTAGAAACGTAACACTTCATCTACTATTTCCACATTTGAAAGCAACATACGTCTACAACAATAACGCTTGACGCCTAGACTATCAAGTACATCACTTGCGTTTTCGCCTGCCTTAATGCGCATTGCGAATTCTTCCCATTTATCTCCAACCAGTTTACCGCAGGTGAAGCATTTTACGGGAATTATCACTTTCTTTTTTCACCTTACCTGTAGCTCTTCTGTTCCTTTGCGCGCGCACCAGCTCCACCGAACTTTTTGGTTTCTTTAGCTCTAGAGTCACCAACAATCATTGTTCGGTCGTATTCACTAAATACTGCACGCAAATGAGAACTTTTTGTCCATTTAAGTAAAGCGTTTGCAACGGCCATACGAGCTGCTTCTGCTTGACCCATAAAGCCACCGCCGCTAGTTTGGACATCAAGATCTACTTGTTTCCAGATTTCACCGCCTGCCTGTAGGAGGGGTTCCATGATTTTTTCGCGTGCAATACCGGGTTCATAAATTTCGACTGGTGTTAAATTTATACGTACTCTGCCTACACCTTGTTTGACTACTGCACGTGCAGTAGCAGTTTTTCGTTTTCCGCTAACAACTAGTACTTTCTTTGCTGGCATGATTATTCACCTTGATTCCAGCCAATTTCTTTGGCTAATTCACCTAAAGTAAGGGAAGGACCTTTAAGCTTTGAAGCTTGAGCGTCTTCAAATTGTATTACTTGTTGATCTTTGAATTCCAATGGAACTCCCATGAAAACTTTCAAACGTTTAAAGGCTGTTTTGCCTTTTGGTTGATTGCAGGGTAACATACCACGAACAGTTTTTTTTAACATTCTATCAGGTCTGCGGTAGTGGAATGGACCACGTTCAGGGGCGCCAACTTCGAGGAAGATGTGAGCCTCGGCGATTTGGCTTTTTCGTTTTCCTGAATAAACTGCCTTTTCAGCGTTTAGAATTATTACTTGTTCACCATCTAGCAATCGTTTTGCGATTTTGCTTGACATTCTGCCAACGATTAATCCGTCAGCATTCACGTAAGTTACTCGGGATTTTGTTGACATGACATTCACCGGATAATTTTTATGTTTGATCCCTTTGGATTCTCTGTGACAAGTTCAGAAATTGTCACATATTTTGCTTGTATAGCATCAAGTTTTGCTTTTGCTGTTTCTGAAATGCTAAAAGCCGCTACTGTAATTGGATGAGTTAATGAGCCTGTTCCAAGAATTTTGCCGGGAACCACAATTGTGTCTGCACGTTGCGTATTCCTGTTTATGCTACTCAGGTTCACTGCAGCACGTCGAGAGCGTGGTTGAGATAACTGTTCAGCTACATCACGCCAAATGGGTACATCTTTTTCTCGACTCTCTTTCTTTAATTGTTTAATAAGTTGGATTAATTCTGGGTTGGTTGATTCAGTTTGTTTCATTGTTTTTCTACCTTTAATTGTTCTTCAAATTCTTTAAGTTGCTGTCCTAAAACTTTTGTTGCTTCTTGAAGTACGCGTTCAGGTGGAAGAGCACCTGTTGATTCTAAATTAATAATGAAAGCATTCTTTTCCCATTCAACTGTGATTAAGGAAGGCTTTTTAGGACAAATATCAGCACAGTCCATACATAGGTTACAGGAGTAAAGGTCACGAACACAAACTTTACCGCCTTTGAGTTCTAAAACTTTTTTTGGACAGATTTCGACACATTTTTTGCAGTCATCACATGATGTTGTTGGTGTTGTAATTTTTGGGTAATATTTGTATGCAGAAACGCAGACGGGTTGCCATTTTGCGTGAATTTTACCTGTGCCAAGTCTTGCGTAGGCTTCAAGTTTTAGTTTTTGTCCTTTTGCAAGTTTGACAATTGGAATTTTATCAGATACTGGAATAATTTCAGGGTTTTCAGAAACAAGTTCGCCGCTATAAACGGTGCGTGTGCCATCTTTTGCTTCTGCGTCTAAAGTTAGGGTTATTCGACATTGTGGGCAACCGAATTCGTTTTGGCAAGAGCATTCTTCAGGGGTGTTATAGTTGTCAAGGTCAGTTTTTAATGGGATAAGACCGAGTCTGTGTGCAATAATTTCATCTTGTAAAATGGACAAGTTGTCAATCATTACAACTTCATCAATTGCCATACATGGAACCTGAGCAAGTGATATTCGACGTAGAGCGTTCATTAAGGGAACCTCTGCGTTTCTAACAATTACGCGAAGGATATTATCATTTTTCTCGAGGATTTCGATTTTCACTTGCTAAGACACTCCAATAATAGTCGTAAATACTAATTTGCGTTTCAATAGTTGTTTCAGGGCATTATTTCAATTTTTCTATTAAACAAAGAGAAGGGAAAGGTTAAACTCTTCTTCCTCGTCTGCCACCAGGCCTTCGTGTGCCATCATGAGGAATAGGGGTTACTTCTTCGATGCGTTCAATGCGGAAGCCAAATCTTGCAAAGGCGCGAATTGCTGCTTGAGCGCCGGGGCCAGGGGTCCTTGGGCCACTTCCACCAGGCGCGCGTACTTTGATGTGTATTGCAGTGACACCTTTATCTCTTGCAACTTCGGCAGCACCTGTTGCGGCACGCATGGCTGCATATGGTGATGATTCCATGCGATCAGCTTTAACGAACATACCGCCAGTTGTACGGGCAATTGTTTCTGCGCCGCTGATATCTGTTATATGAATTAGTGTATTGTTGTAGGAACTAAATATGTGGACTATGCCCCATTTTTCGTTACGTTTGCTGTTACTCAAAATCTGCCGCCTCCACCGCGTCCGCCACGTCTACCTCGTGTAGACTGTCGAGTTTCACGTTCTTTTGCAATGATAGATAAGCTTGCCCGTAACGGGTGTGTTTGGTTTGATACTGCACTTGTTACGGAGTAAGAAATTTGTGCTTCTTCTGCCTTTGACACAACATGACCAGGAATGGTTATTCTGCGGTTGTTAATGGATATATGACCGTGAGTGATTAGTTGACGTGATTGGAATATTGTTCGTGTCAAGCTTTTTCGGAAGACAATTGTTTGTAATCTTCGTTCCAAGATGTCTTCAATAGTTAAGTCTAAAACATCAGCTAGAACTGCTGTTTCTTGCAGAATTCCTAGCTTTTTCAAACGGGCTAATAATTCGCCTTCCATTTTTACACGTTCGTCAGGGGTTTTGCTAATTAGTGAACGTGCGATGCCTCTTACTTTAGAGAGGAATGTTTTGTGACGCCATAACTCGTGTTTACTTCTCAAACCATA
This sequence comes from Candidatus Bathycorpusculum sp., assembly GCA_009787585.1. Taxonomy (GTDB): domain Archaea; phylum Thermoproteota; class Bathyarchaeia; order Bathyarchaeales; family Bathycorpusculaceae; genus Bathycorpusculum; species Bathycorpusculum acidaminoxidans. Next base: position 15,202 of record WQSY01000015.1, read on the forward strand.
TTGGCCTAAGAGTTTGAGTTCTTCTTGTAAAATATCTTTGCGCCAACGGAAACGTGGCGTCTCAAATTTTTTACGCTGCTTTTTTGGATCTCCCATTATTATTTACCTCCGACAGCTCCGCTGGGCTTTTGCTGTAAAGTCTTTTTCTTAACACCTAAAGCCTTACCTGCGCGTCCAGTACATTTTGTTCTTTGGCCACGGACCTTTAAACTATAAGCGTGACGGTATCCACGCCAAGAACGGATTTCTTTAGCTTGATCAATATCAGTTTTGACTTTGAAAATTAATTCAGCACTCAAAAGGTGAACATCATTACCTGTTTCAGAGTCCTTTTGTCTATTGTAGAGCCAGCCAGGTATTCCGTGTTTAGCTGGATCTCGGATTACATCCTCTATTTTTGAGATGTCTGAATCTGTGATAAAACCTACTCGCAAATCTGGGTTAACGCCTGCTTTTTTAAGAACAGCGTTGGACATGCTCATGTTGATACCCCTAACTTGTTTCACTGCGTAAGAAGTCTTAAGGGTGCCTGGAGAGTCAGTGCCCATAATGCGTACTATGTGACGAAATTCCTGTGATGACATTCTGAATTATCTTCCGCTTTTAACTTAAAGTATATACGAAATGAAATAGTATTTATTTAAACCTTCCCTTGCAGGAGTATTCGTTTAATGAAATTTATAAACGGCTAACTCTACAAGCAACATACCTGTCACTCTTTTTTTAACAACAAACAGATAACGCAAGATGTTTAACAAGACAAAACAAAGTAAAGACCTCATTAAGCATACAAAACACCATGTCTCAGAAAACATGTGCTTTAGACACGACAAACGCATAAACTTTGCTGTTTATGACATTTTGTGACACTTAACACTTTTTTAGACGCCTTTTGTTATAAATATCTAATTTTTGTTACAAAACAACCATAATCACATCAATCCAACAACCACTCATTTATAAACATTGGGTCCGTTTTGCTTCACGCGTTTGTCGTGGTGCTTAGAAGTTGCTAAATTAAATTACATTGCTCAATTACTTCAACAACATTTGTAGTTGAGGCAATCCAGCGCAGGTAAGCATTAACAGCTGCTCGCAAGGCAACAGTATCTTGTGCATCGATTGTTAGAGAAAGTAAACCGTCATGTGTTTGCAAGGCTACATTTGATCTATGAGTAACAGACGAGTTAACTTCAGGTTTTAATGCTGCAACTGCAGTAACGAGTTGTTTAGTATCACAGAATTTTATATGTACAGACACTTTAGCGTTAATTGCCATATGTTCCACCTTAGAACTATAGAACATCAGATAAATAAAAATAGTCGAAAAATAAAACAAAAAAGTAAGAAGAAAAGACGTTTATGCGACGTCTTCAGATGTTGTTGCTTCAACTGTTGACACAGTCGCAGTTGTTTTTGCAACGGCTTCTTCAGTTGCACCTTTTGCAGATCGTTTAGCTATAACACCTAATTTTGTTACTGGGGTGTATGCGCCACCTGCATAGGTGTAACTACATTTGTTACATTGCCAGACACCGACGCTAACGCGGTGTACTTTTACGAAACCGCATTGTGGACATCTGTGAGGTTTTTTTAGTTCAGTTATTACTTTTACATAGCGTTTTCTAACTGTGGAGCCGTAACGTGCACCTAATCCACGAGTTGAACCGACTTTCTTCATTTTTGGCAATTTGTTCACCAGTTAAATTTTTTGCGCAGTTCTGCTGCTTTTGCTTGTGCAAGCTTTGAAGCTTCTAAAATCTGTTGCGGTGTGAAATAGCTTGAACCGCCTTTCTGGACGGCGCAAATATTGCCTTGTTCGTTGACTGCTATGGAAATTCTTGAATCCATTACTTTTTCTTCTTCAAGTTGAGGGTCAATAACTAATTGGTTATTGATTTTAACAATTGTAACAGTGATAGGATGACTCTTCATAGGTAATTGTGTGAAGCCTTGTTTAATTTTTAGTTCGCCATTTTTGTATTCATAATTAGGAAGTTTAGTGTTCATTAATGCTGCCAAAGCGGCCAAAGCTGATGCGTCGATTAAATTGCCGTCATGGTTGAGAACGTATACATCTACGAAAACAACAAAGACTTTTTTACCTGCTTCAACGCAGAGTTTTCCTGTATCAATAGCATGTGATTCGCGAAGTCCACGATCAACAATTCTTGCTAATTCAATGCTGTTTTCATCTGGTGGACCAGGCTCAAAATCTGGTGAAGCTAAGGGTACAAGTTCAGCATTTACTGTTTGTACACCCTCATTTGGTGTGTCGGGAAATGGTTCACCTGTTTCAACTTTGACACCGACTAGAACCTCAGTTTTTCCCATATAAATGCGTGCTGATCCTTCAGCTTTTTCAATTATTCCTTGTTCGATTTTGATTGGACGATAGTCATGTAGACCACGCTCATCTAACCTTTTGCCGTTTTCAATGTGTTGGCTAATTTGCTTTAGTCTAACTCTTGTAATAAGGGATGACATTACTCTTCTACCTCTTCTTCTTCTTTTTCTTCTATGTCTTTAACAACCATGTATTTGGTTTTCAACGCTTCTTTCTGCATTTCATAGATTTTTTTGCATCCACTCATGGCTATTTCTACAGCTTGTTGAAACTCATTTGGAGTAAGGATGCCGTCCATTTGAAGCAGTGTAATAGCGTCTAACGATGGCATGTAAGCGACTGGAACATCTGCAGCTCCAAGTTTGTCTTCTTCATCGTGCAAGTCAAGGACTACTTTGTCATCGACTTTACCGGCTGCGCATGCAACAACGAGATCGCGCATTGGAACGCCGGCGTCGGCAATTGCTAAAGCAGCAGCGGTAATGCTAGCGCATCTTGTTCCGCCGTCAGCTTGTAGTACTTCAATAAACACGTCTACGCCTGTTCTAGGGTAGAGTTCTAAAAACAATGCTGGTTCGAGTGCTTCACGTATAACTTTGGAAAGTTCTACTTCTCGTCTAGATGGCGCGGGTGATTTTCGTTCTTGAACTGAAAAGGGTGCCATGTGATAGCGACATCTTAGAACCATTCTATCTGCTAACGCCAAGTGTTTTGGATGCATTTCTCTTGGACCGAAAGCTGCGGCGAGGATTTTGTTTTTGCCGTGTTCAATATAAGCTGAACCGTCGGCGTTTGAGAGCACGCCTACTTGAAGTTTTAATGGTCGAAGCTCGTCTGCTTTGCGACCGTCTAGTCTAATACCTTTTTTGTCAATTAATTTGATAGGTTTATCATTCATTCTAAGGTTCCTCCACGTTTACTTTATTTTCTTTAAGCATTTGGGTAATACGATCAGTTAGACCACTTGTGTGTGATTCCTGTTCGATTTTTTTAATTACATTGATAGCAAGTTCCTCATCTTCAAGAGTCTTGCCGGTGACTAAAACTATTCCGTTAAGTCCAAGTATGATCTGGCAGTTTGTTTCCTGTTTAATCATAGAGATCATTGAGCCCTTTCGGCCAATAACGCGTGGAATTTTTGTTGGTACGACATTGAGAATTTGTCCTCGGGTGATTTTTCCAAGGCCGGGTTCTCCAACAGTGAGTTGTGGGTCATGTGCTCTGTCGTATGTCGCGATTTTTGCAACGATTAGGTCACCTGCGTTTAAGACTGTAGATAACTCGTCATTTTGGGGTTTAAATGGTCTGCTTAAGACATCTGATGCTCTTAGCATTGCGGTGTATGGTGATTTTATGTTAACTGTCCAACCGTTAAATCCTACTTCAGTGACAGTTCCAATAACTATGTCACCTACTTTAGGTACGTAAAAAGCTCTAAGTGCAACCATGTTGACTCGTTTATTGTCAAGGTCTACAAGTCCAATTCGTTGGGCGTAAATTTTGTTTTCTTCTAAATATGTGTTTTCGCCGGGTAAATAGTCGCCTTCGGCGAGCAATTCTCCGGGGAGAACAAGCTGTTTTTTTTCAAAGTATGTTGGCATAAATTTTTCATCCAAACAAGTTTTCATTTTTCATATTTTATGATATTATTTTTGCTTCTCCACTGCCCTTGGTTGCGTCACCAAGTTTGTTTAACACGGAAGCATATATTCCTGCAGGCATTTCGATTTCTCCATACCAAGAACCATCACCGCGCCATTCTTCACGTTTAAGGACGCCGAAGGATTTTATTGTTCCATAAGCTCTTGAGGCATATTGTGAGGGCACGTTAACTGCGACGATTATTTGCTCAATTTTTAGAGCTAAAATTGTTCTAAGTAATTTAACTATGTCTTTAGCTTGCTCCTCCACGGACTTGTAAGGGTCTATGGGGTAACGAATTTGCTCCATAGCGCTTTCGATGCGCGCCGGTGGATGGGGTAGATTTGTTTTAGGGTCAACTGCTTGTCGAGAGATAAAATCAATTATTTGTCTGCGTTTATCTTCAACCATTTTGCGTCTTTGGTCAGTTGTTAACTGTAGAGTGCCTTTTTTTAGAATTTCGTCAGCAATTTTTAATGGGTCGATTGTTTTGAAGACTTTTTTCATTGCTTCTTCAGAAACTTTGGTGCCTTTGTTTGCATCAGAAAAAATTATTTCAGCGGCTAGAACTTCGGTTATTGCCAAAAGTTTGCCGTTATGGTAGTCTAACGCTTTTTGGGGTTTTATTAAAATTTCGAAGTGTTCATCTTCTTTTGTTAAGCGTGCAACTGTGAATCTTTCACTCATCTCATGTCACTTACTTGAACTTAGTTCTTTAGTGTAAGTGTCTATTTTTTCGTCAGAGAGCATTTCAAGCGTTTTAGTTGCTGTAGGTATAACTGCTATTTTGATTCTTGGTGGAAGCTGTCTTGTCTCTAAAGCCTTCACTAAACATTTTGCTGCAAGTTTTGTTACATCCTCAAGGCTCATGTTGTCTTTGTATTCGTCTTTGAGAATGTTTAGAACTGTTTCTCTGCCTGCACCTAAAGCTGTTGCTTTATAGCCTCTATATGTTCCGCTTGGGTGTGTTCCAAAAACGCGTGAACCAGTTTTGTCGACACCTGCAAATATAAGAGATACCCCGAAAGGTCTTACACCAGCGTGTTGCGTATACATTTGCTGTATATCACATATGCGTTTGGTTACAACTTCAACATCTATAGGTTCATCATAAGTTAATTTGTTACTTTGAGAGTAAACTCTGGCCTGATCAATCAGGATTCTAGCGTCGGAGCTTAAACCAACAATTGCTGCGCCCACGTGATCATCTACACGGAAAATTTTGTAAGAGAAACATGCTTCTTCAAGGGCTTCAATGTTTTCCTCAGAACCGAGCACAACACCTTCAGCTGTTTGGATACCTAAAATGGTAGCTCCACGATTCACTAATTCCATGGCATATTCTACTTGGAAAAGTCTGCCATCAGGGGAGAAAACAGTAATTGCACGGTCATAAGCTCCTGGTGCCGCAAATACAGACATAACATTAACCTCGCTTTACACTTCTACACTTTGCACAGACTCATATAATAACTATACTAAAAACCTTCCTATTATAACAAGGCAAAGAATTATAGCCACACCGCCCATTTAATCAGCCAAACTAAAAGTTAGAAAGGACACAAGTAAAATTAAACTGTTTCAGACTTAAATCTGCTAGTTAACTTCAAGTTTTCATAAATTAGAATACAAAAAGATAGCCAAAACGCGCCAAACAGACACCCACCCACCACATCGCTTAACCAGTGAACATTAAGATAAACACGATCAAAACTTACAAAAGCAACCACTAAACTGAAACTTGTTAAAGATAAAACCTTTACAAATTGGCTACGTCCCCAGTTTTGCCAAGCAAGATAAGCTATTAAACCCATAAAGATAATCACACCAGTACAGTGACCACTAGGATATGAATAACCTGAACTGTCCAACAATGCGTTAATAGGTCTGTTGACTTGTGCAAGGTTTTTTATAATTGCGACAAATAAAGCATTTCCACCTGCACCTGCTAAAATGAACAAACTTTGGGTTTTCCGTTTTTTTATAAAAAGAACCCCAGCTATTACTAAAGATGCTACAAGCAAGGATACAGTATCAAAAGCAGTAGAGAGGGCTTTTGCCAGAAGAATTGCAGCATCATTGTGAATGCTTATCATCCAAAAATTAACTGTTATATCAGTTGATGTGAAACTTTGTCGAAAAAATGAAAAAAGCAAGAATGATACAAGAAACGCAATACACATTACTAATATTTTTTTGTTTTTATGTAAAGCTGTTACTGCATTCAACTTGTTTCAATTCCTAATTTTAATAGTTAAAGTTAAAGATAAAAAAAGATAGTTATTAAACTGTTTTTAATCTAGTCGTTTGATTATGTGATACCCAAATTCTGTCTTAACAGGGTCAGAAACTTTATCTTTTTCAAGTTGAAACGCGGCAATTTCAAAAGGTTTTACCATTTGACCTCGCCCAAAAGTACCAAGATCTCCACCTTTTTTGCCTGAAGGGCAAAGAGAAACTTTTTTAGCTATTTCAGAGAAACTTTCACCTTGATCTATACGTGCTTTTATTGTTTGAGCCTCTGTTAAGGTTTTTACTAGAATATGAGCACAACGTACTTTGTCTGGCATAAATAAGCTTAGCAACGCTTTACATATAACTTTTTCTCTAAGCGTGTAACAGAAAACAAAAGCAGTGTCTATTTTTCTTGATTGCCTCACGTAACTAATTTTTGCACCAGATCAACCGTAAAAAAGTCTTCACACCAACTCGTTAAAACACCCAACTTTTTAACGTCATAAATCAGTTGTGTAGTTGAAAAATTAATAAAATTAGACCTTTAAGGCAAAAGACGTGAAAAATATCACAGAAAAGACCCCTATCATAGAAAAACAAAATAAACTCAAATTTGGCTTTAAATGGTAAAATAACGGGGAAAACCATCTTAGAAACAGGCCAGCCTCCTATTTTTAAAAAGCACATCATATTTAACTTTTCAACATTGACAAAACTTACAAACAACAGATATTTTCTCTAAGTCTTCAACAACATTTAGTAGTAACCCACCCTAAAAAAAGTTGTAACCACCGCAACATTTAAGATATCAAATTAAATGAAAAAGGAAGAACACTGCCTTACCGCAGGCCTTTCGCTGTTTTAGGTGTCCCATAACGTTTGCTTTCCTTCTAAAACAATAATCTCATCATGATCTTAACAATAATCTCATCAAAATAACACTGACACCAAACTAACCCTCACAAACACTCCAACAATATCAACAGTCAACAGCAACAACAAGAAAACTTTACATCTACAAGTTATCTCTCAAGGCAACATGGCAAAAAAATTTTCACACATTTGTTGTGAAATGTTTAAGTCTCATTTTGGTGCCGCTATGTTAGTTTAACATATTTTCTAAAGGTCTTCGTTTAATTATTTTACGGGTGGTAATCGGGTTAGCGATACATTTGAATGTGTAGTTATTGTGTAGTTTAGCGTAAGGCTTAAGCGTGTTGTTGAGGAGATTTGTTGATTAAGCGATGGAGGGTTAGGGTTAATTATAGCGGTAATTTTTGATTATATGGGTACAATTGTTAACTGTGTTAACTATAGTTTAGATACGTCAAAAATGAAGCTTTACGCGGCGCTTGTTAACGAGGGTTTTGAGGTGTCTGTTGAGGATTTTTTGGAGGCTTATAATAGGGCGCATATGAAGTATCGTTTTGTTCGTTATGGTGAGTTGCGTGAGGTGACAAATGCTGTTTGGGTTGCGGAGGCATTAAGGGCTGTTGGGTACAGTGATGTAGATTCAGATAATGTACGTGTTAAAGCGGCGTTAAATGTTTTTTTTAAGGATTTTATAAATTCTCTCAGGTTAAGAGCGGGGGTGGTGAAGCTTTTTGAGCAGGTATCGACTCTGTGCAAAATGGGGTTGCTTTCTAATTTTACTTATGCTCCGGTTGTTTATTTTAGTCTTAACCAGTTAGTATCTTACGAGTGAAATTCTTTGTAAATCGCACAGAAAATTAAATCAAGCTATTACTCCTGCCAGTGTAGGAATTACAACAAGCTCCCTAAGCTTC
>WQSY01000016.1 GCA_009787585.1 Candidatus Bathycorpusculum sp.
GGAAAATAACAGAGGAAACTCGTTTTTTCATTACGTCATTAACTGATATTGACAAGTTTGTGGATGCTGTTAGGGGGTATTGGGGTGTGGAGACTAGTTTGCATTATTGTTTGGATGTGACTTTTGGTGAGGATGCTAATTGTACTCGTAAGGATAATTCTGCTGAGAATTTTGCGGTTGTTTGTCATATTGCGTTGAATGTGTTGAAAAAATTTGTGGCTCCTAAGATGAGTCTTGCTAGGAAGCGTCGTAAATGTCAGTATGACGCTGATTTTATGGCTGATGTCTTATTGTCTTCCATTCTTTAGAGTTTCATGCGTAAGCCGTGGGGTTATATATACGTGTTTATGATACACGCCTTAACCTAAAGCCCATAAAATCACATACTCTTAACACATACACATTTTTTTATGAATTGAACCAAATTTTTCCACGCCGACAACATCGCAAACACAACATTAATTAAAGACAATACTTGACTAATAATTCCAATCAGCACACTTACCACATAGTGGTGTGTTTCGGAAATACAGGCGGTTAAGGCAGATTATGCGGCTACCAAATAGTTAACTGAATGCTTTCATTGAAGAGAAAAACTACTTTTCATTAGCCATTTTTTCCTCAAATTATTATTTGACTATCGCAACATTTTTTCTAAATCCGCAAGTGGAGAATAAGTCAAACCCAATTTTTTACAAATAAGCCACCGTAAGCCTACCAACTCTGCAGAAAATTTGATTTTAATCATATGAATACAGGAGATTTGTTTACGCAAACAAATATTTTTAATGTCAAGCATCACATCTATTAGCAACCATAATAACCTGTTCATTATTGAAAGCTCCGGTTCGTCACCGTATAACCTATAGAAAAGGAGACGCCCTTCAGTACAGAATAAATCCGCTTTTTTTATATCTTTAACATTACGCGATAAAGATTGACCATGATGTATATGATAAACTTTTATTTCAGGGTTAAAGAGAACCTGATAACCCTTTTTCCACAAATACCAACCTAAACATTGCTCATTAGTTAAACCGAGGATACATGAAGTTGGAAACTGAAATCCTGCGGAGACCTTTGACGAAATGGACATGTTTGCTCCCTGTGCAAGAAGAGAATTCACTACTTGACTAGACGCTTTACTTGCAACTTTTGGATTAGAGTTAACAATTCCTGCTTTAGATATATAGAGAAAATAATTTTCCAATCCTTTAAGGGGATAGTTAAGTCTTCGAGCCAAAGTATTTTTAGTTTTTTGGGGCAAAATTTCGGAGGGGGTATCTTTGAATGGATAAATTTTGTTCTCTTTCAAAGTAACAGGAATAGCATCTCCAGCAACACCGCCTATTTCAGGCATTGAATAGGACAGTACATAGGACTGTATAAGATTTGGAAAAGGAATAGCATCATCGTCTAAGAAAACAAGAATGTCTCCCTGCGCATTTTTTAACCCAAGATTTAATGCATCGGTAAAATAGCCTTGTTTTTGTATAATAACTTTTATTTTTAACCTTTTGCTATAACTCTCAATTACCTGTTCTGTTTCATCACCACTTGGTTTTACTACCATTAATACTTCAAAATCGTCATTAGTTTGAGCAGTTAGAGCATCTAGAACATAATTTAACAGGTTTCCACGTTTATACGTAGCTATGATAACTGAAATCTTTGGATTTTTGTCTTTTTTGCGCTGCAACGTAAATTACCCCGTTATAGTCAAAGCTCACAGAACAGTTAGGTTAGTTTCTATCTCACTTATAAGCTTATTAAATCTTGTTAATTTGTGAGAATGTACACTACGTAGCTAATAATGTAGATAATAAAAACGTATGAAATTTAAATCAATTATTTTTAGAATTTGGTGGGCCGAGCCGGACTTGAACCGGCGACCTTTGGCTCGTAAAGCCAACGTCCTAACCAGGCTAGACGACCGGCCCACATTTTACATGTTGTATTTGGTTAAGACAGCACTTTTGTTTTTAAGGTTGTCTGTATGATTCTTTGGATACAAATATAAATTTGTATTTGTATAGGTCAAACTAAACCTACACCTAACATAGGTGTAGACTGTAGGCATAATAAATTGAATGATAGGTGGATTAGTTGACAAAACGTATACTCTGTACAGGTGCTGGGGGTCCAGCAGGCATAAATTTTGTAAAGTCTTTAATGTTAGCTCCTGAGAAATTGTATCTTGTAGGAACAGAGGCTAGTGATTATTATTTGCACACAATGCCCACTGATGTTAAATATTTGGTGCCAAGAGCTAGTGATCCCGGTTATATTGACCAGTTAAATGAGATAATACGTAAAGAAAAAGTTGATTTTCTTCATGCTCAGCCAGATGTCGAGGTTGAAGTTGTCTCAGAGTATCGAGAAAAACTTGAAGCTCCAACATTTCTGCCTTCAAAACAAGCAGTAAAGATCTGTCAAGATAAACTCATTTCAGCTAATGCTTGGAAAAGTAAGAGCATACCAGTTGCTAAAACTATTGTAATTAGACAAGAGTCAGATATTGATCGCGCATTTGCAGAGTTAGGTTCACCTATTTGGATAAGAGCCACTCGTGGTGCAGGTGGCCGAGGGAGTACACCTGCCAGTAATCGTGAAACAGCGGTTTCATGGATTAACTATTGGCGCGCACGCAATGTCGATTGGGAATTTATTGCTCAGGAAATGTTGCCGGGAAGAAATATTGCATTTCACAGTTTATGGCATAACGGTGAGCTTATAACGTCAATGGCACGTGAACGTTTAGAGTACATTTATGCTTATCTTGCACCTTCAGGAATCATGGGTACGCCGGCGGTGCAAAAAACAGTGCATGATAACACGGTTAACCAAATTAGTACCGAGGCCGTATTAGCTATTGATTCAAGCTTTACAGGAATTGCCAGTGTTGACTTAAAAGAGAACAGTAAAGGCGTGCCATGTGTAACTGAAATTAACCCAGGTCGCATGTTTACCACGTCATACTTTTTTAGTTATGCCAGCAAAGTTCTCTTTAACGATTACCGCATAAACATTCCATATCTATACACAAAATTAGCATACAAAGAAACCATGCCTAAAATGGAGAAATACAACTCTCTGCCAGCAGACGTGTACTGGATACGTCACATGGACACACCTGCACACTTAGTAAAAGATAACAAAGTAATAGGAGCAATGTACACCTAAATGTTCAAAGCCGTCATTTTTGATTTAGACGGAACACTCTTAGACTTGCCAATCAATTATCCGGCTATGTACAAAAAATTCAGTGAACTAACAGGTATAACAGAAATTAAACCATTACTAAAAACAATAACACAAATCAAAAACCCACAAATTCTAAAACAAGTCATAGACACATGGACAAGCTTTGAAGTGACTATAATTGACAAAATTACAATACATACCGAAGGCATGCAACTTTACAGGCAATACATAGAGTTACCTAAAGCGTTGGTAACAATGCAGGGCAAAGAAACTGTTCACAAAATTTGCCAAAAATTTAACATTCAATTTAACACAATATTTACACGCGAAGAATCCTTTGACCGCTTTGAACAATTAAAAATGGCAATAACCAAAATAGGCTTCACCTCATCAGACACACTATTCATAGGCAACACAGACAACGATGAAAACGCGGCAAAACAGGTAGGATGTCAATTCATCAAAATAAAATAAACGTTTAAGCAGCCCTAAGAAACAGGTTTTAATATCCATGGTTTGCTAGATAACTAAAACTCTATTTTGGAAAACTTATAATGCTTGATGCAGCATTTCTATTTGACGTAGTATGCTTGCACCTGACATTTGGTTAGACACTGTTACACCCAAGATTAGTATAGCCATAAACAGTATGTTACCTATTCTGCACAAAAAGGGTTATGTGACACTGGTTACTGCAAAAAAACAAACTCAAACCACCGATATGCTTGACACTTTAAAAGTGCCGTATAAAACTGTTGGCGAATATGGAGTTACGTTGAAAGAAAAATTGGCGGTTGAACAAAAACGAACCTTAGAGTTTTTAGAGCTTTTTGACAAAGTTGGTTACCCAAAAGTTCTCTGGACACATGGTGATGTTTCGGCTATTCGAACAGCATTTGGGCTTAAAATTCCAATTGTATACGCTAATGATACTGTTTTTGCGTATGCAGTGGCTAAATTAGCTTGTCCCTTAGTAGACTATCTTGTAGCACCTAAGTGTTTTGGTAGGTCATGGAGTAAATTTGGTATATCTAAATCACGAATTATCCATTACGATGGATTAGAAGAGTTAGCATATATAGGTGTAGAATTTGAAAAACCAAGTTGTTTAAAAGATTTTGCAAAACAAAAAAAACCATTTATACTTTTTCGTGACGCGGAATATCAAGCCGTTTACTGTAAAAACGTTAAAGTTAACTCGGAAAAACTATTAAAAGAACTTGCCAAATTAGGCACAGTTATTTGCTTACCACGCTATGAAGAAGAGAGAGCAAAACTCGAAAATATTTCAAATGTCTGGGTTCCACCAGAACCAGTTTTAACGGCACAACTTTTGGAACATATCGATTTGATGGTTGGCAGCGGTGGCACAGCATGCAGAGAAACAGCTCTCTGGGGGATTCCAACAATAAACTTTCATTTCTGGGATGCCCAAGCACAATATTTATACAAAAAAGGTTTTCCAATACAGATCAGTCGCAAAAATAGCCACATCATTGCTGAGGCAAAAAAAATTTTAGCTAATCCACAAAAAATGGATATAAAACAAGAACTAAACAAGCTTGAATCACCCATACCTGTATGGACTAAATATATTGAATCAAGTCTTCAAAACAAAAATATAATGTGACACAAAATGCAAGACCAAACAAACATTACAATTATAGCATGGAAAAAACTCTCTCGCCGCTCAGAACTTCTTACGCAGGCACTTAATGGAAAACTGTTATTTTTCAAAGACAATTTACCTTACATCCGAGCAACAATTAAAACATTCACCAGTGTTCTACGTCAAAAACCCCAAGTCCTATTGCTTCAACTCCCCCAAGGACCACTCTTATTAGAGGCATATTTTCTCAAAAAACTTGTTGGCTGTAAAATCATTGCGGACGTACACACAGGTTTTCTGATAAATACAGACTGGAAAGGTTTAATTCTAAACGCACCATTTGTAAAACTATTATCATTAGCAGATGTGGTAATAGCACATAATGAAACACAATTAGACATCATTCCAAAAAATGTGAAAAACAAAACACTTATAGTTTATGATCCATGGGACCTTATTGATGTAGAATACAAAATAAACAAACAGGAAAACTATATGGTTTTCCCAGCATCATTTGCTCCAGACGAACCCCTTAGAGAAGTAATTGAAGCAGTAAACGCGTCTGTTCAACCAGAAAAACTCTATATTACAGGCAACTGGAAACGTGCACCTGAACTTAAAAAATACGAGACAGAAAAAATTCGTTTCACAGGCTTTCTTTCCAACCAAGAATTTAACAAGTTACTATCAGGAGCCTCAGCTATAATTACAGGCACAACACGTGAGTACACAACCATGATGGCAGCTTGGGAAGCCATAGCGTTCAATAAACCACTGGCAGTAACTGCAACTAGAACATTAAAAAGCATGTATCCACACTACGCAATTTTTTATAACTGGAAAAACAAACAAAACATCATTAAAATGATCCAAACAATAGGTATAACAAAAACAGATCCAATCGCTAGAGAAGAACTTGAACAAAAAACCATAGAAAGTCGCAATCAATTAAAACAAAAAATAAATACATTTAGAGAAAACCATTCCGTTCCAAAGACGAAATAAAATTTCTCTTAAAATTGTCAACACTAAACAATTTCGCCTGTTCAACAAAAACATCAGAACTTACATTGCTCTGCAACGCTTCACTTACAGCTTTAACACAGTCCTCAACATCATTATAAAAAAAACCTATCCGTTCACACGTCTCTTTTGGTCCACCACTATTATGCACCACTGGAATGCAACCAGCTGCCATAGCTTCAACAACACTAATACCAAAATGTTCACCAACCATACCATGTAAATAAATTTTTGCTCGACCCAACAACGCAGAAACATTAGCACGTGTTGCATCAGTAATTAAGGTCATATTATCAGGTTTTAATGAAGCTATTTTATCAAAGTATGGATCATTTTCATTGGAACGTTTACGACCTGCTATCACAAATTTAACATCAGGCAGTCGTTTAGCAACTTCAACAATTAACTCATAGTTTTTACTTGAAACAAATCGACCTACAGAAACAACTAGGGACTCTTTCTGCACCGGTTCAAATTCGCCGATATCAACAGGTGGATAAACAACTTCTGCGACGCGTTTCCAACACTTCATAATAGCCTCTTTAGTATAAAGACTATTACATAGCAACAGATCAGTTTTCGCTACTTGCCGTTTAATTTGAAAAGTGATAGGCCAATAGAACAAACGCCAAAACCAGCGACTTTTAAGATCAGACTTTTGCATGCGGGTTAAATTTTCGGGGAAATGCACATACGCAACACGTTTTTTACCTGACCCAATAAAATATATAGGGTCAGAAGTACTAATTTCCAGATCTACTTTACCTACTTTTTTGCGCAGTTTACCTTTCAATTTTGAATGATGAAACAGAAGACGACGATGAGCTCGGAAATAGTTAGAGAAAAACCCTTCGTCAGAATCATAATGAAACTGTTTAATACTTGAAAGTGGCAAATTATCAAATATGCTACCCATAGGCAATTCGCCAAGCAGAGAACAGTTTTGTTTTCGCTCAATTAACGCTTCAAAAATTTTAAGCAACACTTCTTCTGCTCCGCCAATCTCGTTAAGATATGGATGAACAACAAGAACTTTTTTAACCGCTAATTCTTCGTTATCATCGATAACCTTGTCCATTTTTTTGAATTACCTCATTGCATATTATGACACTATATTATTAAAGTAATTGAAAACTATTTGAAAAATAACTGTTGACACGTAAAGAGATAAAATAGGTCATTGCGTTTAACGTAAAAATGTATCGTGTTCTTCAGATAGGATTTATAACGGAAACTGTCTTTAACTAAGACAATTGGGTATTTATGATAAAAATAAGGTTAGATGTTGACTACGCTTATCCATCGAGAAACAAAAGTCTAATTTGTACTGCGCTTAAAATACGACCAAAAAAAGATTACTTAAAAAACAGTAAAATTATTGCTAAAATGATAAACGAATCTCAACAAGAGACAATGGCTTACTGGTTTTTTACACCTCTAACCTTACCTGACCAAAAAATGATGGAATTAATGAATCCTAAACGCCATGAAATCGCTCTGCACATAGCTGTTGACCCGTATAGGGAATTAGAGGCATTAGAGACTCTTACCGGTCGAAAACTAGGTTACTATACCATTCACGGCACTGAAAGGCTTTTGGGCAGAATCATTTGGGGAAGAAAACTTGGACAGTCAAGAGTGCCTATTCCTGAAGATTTTCCACTTCAGAATTTTTGGGATTTTTCTACTCTTAGCCTTGACAGAATTTGTTATGACAAAACTATAGAAGAAGCACGTAAAATAGCACAGGAAAATGTAGCAGAGGATAAAGTTTTACATGTACATCCCGATTGGCTGTTTAAAAGAGGAAAAATCAATCATAGAGGAGCGTATTATGAAATTTTAAGAGACATATTAGAGGTTGATCATGAACTAGAAGAGTTTACAACACGAAAAAAAGGGTTTATAAAAATAGGCAGGTATTCAGAATATTTTGAATACGCTAAAGATGTGAATCTCTCAGAGAAATTTTTTGCTAAATTAAAAGACAGAAACGTAGACCTTTTCACTTTTGTTGAAAGAAAATGGTGTAACCCGCTCACTAACATGCCTTCAGGTAAATGGTTAAAAAGTGAAGACAATATTGCGTTACTTCAGGTAAACACGTTTGACGAATGGTGGGAAAAAATAGGTAAAAAAACGCGCAATATGGTTCGTAAAGCCGAAAAAAGCGGAGTGACAGTGGATGTTGTTGAACCGTCAGATAAATTGGCAGAAGGCATATGGCAAATTTATAATGAGACGCCCATTAGACAGGAACGGGCTTTTCCGCATTATGGACAGTCTCTTGAAAGTGTTAAAGGCATGGTCTTTAACACAAAAAATTGCACATTCATAGAAGCATGCATAGAAAACGAAATAACAGGTTTTATTCAGCTAGTTTACGGAGATAACATAGTGGTTATCACTCAAATTCTTTCGCTTCAAAAACATTGGGATAAGGCAGTAAATAATGTCATGTTAGCAAAAGTTGTCGAGGTTTGTGCTAAAAATAATCATAAATGGTTAATGTATGGGCGAATGGGCAAAGGCAGTAGTCATCCAACACTAGACAAGTTTAAAGAAAACAATGCTTTTGTTAGGTATCCATTAAACAGGTATTATGTAATGCTTTCAAAGAAAGGAGAAATAGCGATAAAACTGGGGTTACATCAACAAGTTAAAGATCGAGTGCCTGAGGTAATAAAGCCAAAAATGATTCCAATTTACAATTGGATAAGTCGAACAAAAATTAAGTTAAAACATTGATAGTTAAATCAAATAGAAATTAGAGTAAAAGGGCATCTATAATTCTGTTTAATGTTTGCTTGTTCTCTACGCCTCTGAAAATGATTTTGCCACTGGCATAAAAACGAAAAGAGGACTGTTCATACGTTAAGTCATAAATTACTCCAGCTATTGTGTTTTTTAATGTGGCTTTTTTTAAAATTTTTTCAAGGGCTTGGTCTTTTTTATCGAATTTTAAAACAACTACAATGTCGCTTCCAGCACCACAAGTACCTTCAATTCGTGTTATATAATCAGCTACTGCAGAGGACATTAGAAATTCTGTATCTCCTGTAACACTTCAAGAAAACGGTTAATTTCTTCGATAGTGTTGTAGAGGTAAAAACTTGCGCGTGCACTAGATTGCAGCTTGAAGATTTGATGAAGCGGTTGAGCACAATGATAACCACTACGTATAGCTATACCATAACTGTCACATAATAATGCAACATCATGGGAGGATAAATCTGCAAAACTAAAGGTGATTATGCCACATTTGTTTGAATCAATGGAACCATAAAAAGACACTTTGCTTAGATTTTTCATACCATCTATAGCATATTTTGTGAGAGCTTGTTCATGGGCTAAAATGTTGTCCATGCCAACTTTTTTAAGATAGTTTATAGCGGTAGCTAAACCTACTGCGCCACAAATGTTAGGTGTTCCTGCCTCGAACTTCCAGGGAAGCTCATTCCAACTAATGTTACAACTTTGAGTTATGGAGTCGAAAATTACGTCTTTTATCATCTCGCCGCCGCCTTGGAAGGGAGTCATTTTTTGCAACAGCTCTTTTTTGCCATATAAGACACCTATGCCAGTTGGACTTAGCATTTTGTGTCCCGAAAAGACCAAAAAATCTACATCAAGGTTTTGAACATCCACGGGCATATGTGGAACAGATTGTGCACCATCCACGAGTATTATGGCACCATGCGCATGGGCAATTTTTGCCAGTTTCTTTATATCGTTAACAACGCCTGTAACGTTTGAAACGTGACTTAGACAGACAATTTTTGTTTTAGAGGTTATTTTATTTTCAAAATCTTGTATATTTAAAAGGCCATCGGAGGTAACATCTACATAGTTGATTTTAAAGCCATGAATTTTTGCAGTTATCTCCCAAGGAACAATGTTACTGTGATGTTCCATTAAAGAAATAAGAACCTCATCGCCTTCTTTGAGATCGTTTAGTCCCAAGGAGTAAGCGACAACATTAATAGCCTCAGTTGTTCCTCTAACAAAAATTATTTCACAAGATTCCTTAGCGTTGATAAATTTTGCTACACATTCTCGACTTTGCTCATACATTTCAGTAGCTTCTAAAGCTAGCGTGTGAACGCCACGATGTACATTAGCGTTATTATTTTCGTAAAAGTCAACCATGGCCTGTATGACTTGTCTTGGTTTTTGGGAAGTTGCGGCATTATCAAAGTAGATAAAGGGGTTATTGTTTACAGTACGTTTTAGAATTGGAAAATCGTCTCGAATCTGAAGAGAATCTACTATGGTGATTTTTCTTCCTCCGACTTTAACCGTTTAGATAGCGTATTTGCCAGTTCTTCCTCTTCTAAGGCTTGTTTTTCTTCAAAAGTGTTTTCTTTAGGCATCCATGCAGGCTCGCCACCGTGCGCATTGAAGTATTTTCTAATAGCACGTTTCAATGCACCAACTGCAAGAACGCCGCAGTGAAATTTAACACTAGGTAAACCACCTATTTCTTCAGTAACTTTTTGCCATGTAATGTCAGTCCAAGTTGCTTTAAGAGTTAAGCCCTTAATCATTTCAGTAACTATACTAGAAGTTGCAATGTTTGCAGCACATCCATAACTCTCAAATTGTGCTTTTTCGATAACATAGGTTTGTTCATTGATTTTTAGATAAAACGTTATCATGTCACCACAAGCTGGATTACCAGCAACGGCAACAATAGTAGCGTCATCTAGTTTTCCAAGATTTTTTGGGTTGCGAAACAACTCCATGACTTTTGGATTATAAGGTAGGGGTATACGAGACATTCTCACTCTACTCCTGTTGAACCAACTATCCGTCGAATACGGTTAACAGCTTCAGGTATTACTTCCAAAACGTAAGCTATATCCTCTTCTGTGAGATAACGCGATATTTTCATAAGAACACTACCATGCGCTTCCTCAAATCTGCGACCAATAGCAACTAAAACGTGACTGGGTTGAAGAAGTCTTCGACTGCAAGCGCTTCCGCTTGAAAGATAAACACCTTTAAGACTTAACTCAATGGTTAATGCCTCGCCTTCAGCACGTAAAAAGCTAATGTTAGCATTATCTGGAGAACGTTTCTCACCTTTTGGACCATTAAAACGTAAATCAGACAACTCAGAGAATACACCGTCAACTAATTTATCTCTTAAACATCGCATCTTTGTAGTGTTTGCCTCAAAATTCTCAAAGGCTAATTCAGAGGCTTTCGTGAAACCAACAATTAAGGGCGTATTTTCTATACCTGGCCAAAGCTTTTGTGTGCCAATTTGACCCTCAATTATACGATCAAGATTGACTCCTTCACGTACATATAAAGCACTTACGCCTCTTGGACCTTGAATTTTGTAGCTGCTAACTGTTGCCAAGTCAACATTAAAATCTTGAACGCTAAATGGTATTCGACCATAGGCATCGGTTGCATCTGTGTGGAAGAGTATCTGCGAATTTTTGTCTTTGACAATTTGGACCGCCTCTTTGATATTTTGTATTGTGCCTATTTCATTATTTACTGCTGCAATGCTTACAAAAATAGTTTCTTTGTCAATTGCTTCTTTTAGTTTTTCCATATTTAAAAAACCATCAGAGTCAACGGGAATTTTAGTTACGGTAAATCCAAATTTTTTCATCATTTCAACAGTGTGTAAAACATTTATAGGTTCGATTTCTGAAATTATAATTTTTTTACCTTTCTCTTTTTGGGCAAAACAAGAACTCATAATTGCAAGATTATTAGACTCAGATTCGCCAGGAGTAAAAGTGATTTCCTCGAGAACTTTGGCATCCATGTACTTGCTGATTTGTTGAAAACTGGTCATTATTACTTCAAAGGCTTCCCAGCCAGGTTTGTGAGTAAGTGTGGGGTTACCATAGGCGATTTTGTTAAAATACGGAAGCATCGCCTCTACGATTACGGGGGGAACAATGCTAGAATTCTCATTATCTAAATAAACCTGACGAGTTATTCTCTCGTGAAGCTTTAGTAATTCTTTTACGTTTTCGACCATACAACGCCCTGCCATAGCACGTATTTAGCTCACATGATTTTATTAAAGTGTGCATACATAAACAAGCATACATATCCATATTTTCTAAATAAAATCATCATAAAATTTTAAAAACTAACCAAAAATAAGCAAACTAAGACTTATTTTCACTGAGAGCTAAACACATACAACTGCTTTGACTCTAAAACAGATCAACTAAGCTGATTCTATCCGAATAGTGTCGTGATGTTTTAATTTATTTAATCAACTTACTTTTTTATCATGACTACGGAATACATGTTTCAACATTGTATTTACCTCAAAGTTATTGTGTTACACACACTTGATTCAACCCGACAGTATTGAATCCGTTACCATGCATCTTACGTGTAAAAATACGTGTAAAACGGGCAAAATTTTTGTTCGCTATAGCTTCGGTTCAACTAAGTTAGAGTTAAATGGAAATGCTTACTTTGTTAAAAACCCTAATAACTATCACCATAGATTGTTATCAGATGGCGACTTAAAAGTGAAAGTTTCCGAGTTATCTATATCACAATCTGTTAAAGATGTTCTTGATGGTTTGGGAATTAAGGAATTGTTTCCGCCTCAAGCAGACACTATACGAGCAGGGTTACTGGAGGGACAAAATATAGTGCTAGCTAGCCCAACTGCTTCAGGGAAGACCATAATTGCTGAATTGGCCAGTATGAAACATGTGTTGGAAAAACATGGTAAAGTAATTTATCTCTCACCGCTACGGGCACTTGCTAGTGAGAAATATGAAGAGTTCAAAAAATATTCACAAATAGTCAAAGATGATGGCAAAAAAGTGTCTGTGGGCATCAGTTCAGGTGATTTTGATGATGTAGATAACTGGATGGAACGATGCGATATAATTGTTACCACTAATGAGAAAGCGGATTCTCTGCTTAGACATCGTGCTCAATGGTTGAACAAAATTTCGCTTGTAATTGCTGATGAAGTGCATTTGCTTAATGAAGCAGAACGGGGACCTACATTGGAGATTGTTTTAGCAAGACTTATGCAGGTTAATCCGTGTATTCAAATTTTAGCGTTAAGTGCAACAATTACTAATGTGGATGAAATTGCGGGATGGCTAAATTCTAAATTCATAGTTACTGAATGGCGACCAGTTAATCTAAAGGAGGGAGTGATGCTTCAAGATGAGATTCAATACAAAGATGGCGGTTCAAGAAAAATAGAACAGGAAACTCGTTTGCCTCATGTTAATCTTGTTTTAGATACATTGAAAAGTGGGGGTCAAGTTTTAGTTTTTGCGTCTTCACGAAGAAATGCTGTTTCAACAGCTAAAACTCTTGCAGGGCACATACATAAGGCAACGCCCAAAACAGGTTCTACGCTTATTCGTCACTCTATGGAGAGGGCAAATAAAGAGTTATTGGAAAAAGAAGCTCATAAAATTGAGGATTCAGGAGAGAAAACACAGGTTAGTGAGGAATTAGCTGAAATGATACGTTGCGGAGTGGCGTATCATCATGCAGGTCTATCAGGTGAACATCGTAAGATTATAGAGAATGCGTATAAGGAGCGAAAACTCAAAGTTTTGACTGCTACACCTACTTTAGCGTGGGGTGTTAATTTGCCTGCGCGCACAGTTGTTATTCAGGATTATCATCGTTTTGAAGCGGAATATGGTAGTTATCCTATTCCAGTGTTAGATTATAAACAAATGGCCGGCAGAGCGGGTAGACCAAAATATGACAAGTTTGGAGAATCCGTAGTTATTGCTAAAACAAGAGATGAAGCAGACTATTTAATGGAAGGTTATGTACTAGCTAAAACTGAGCGCATTTGGTCAAAAATGGCCGTAGAAAAAATTATCCGTGGACATGTACTAGCAGCGATTGCATCAGATTATGCTCATTCAGAGGAGGAGCTTTTTGAGTTTTTTGGAAAAACATTTTATGCTTACCAATATGACGTTAAGGCCATAAAAAGTATCATTACAAAAATTCTCAAGTACCTATTTGATAAACAAATGATAATGATAAATCACCGAGATATTTATGCAACCAAATTTGGCAAACGCGTAAGCGAACTATACATTGATCCCTTATCAGCAGTTATTATGCGGGAGGCACTTACCAAAAAATCAAGTTATTTAACTGACTTTAGCTTGTTACACATGATCGCACATACACCAGACATGGGACCAGTTATGCGACCCTACGCCAGAGAAATTGATGTGCTAAGTCTTCAATTAGAACAATACAAAAATGAGCTATTAGTAGATCCGCCAAGAGAATGGGAAGACCGCGTGGGTTATGAAGAATTTTTAGGCGAAATTAAAACTGCCATTGTTATGAAAAATTGGATAGAAGAAACAACTGAAGACCAACTTTTCACAAAATTCGGAGTTCAACCAGGAGACCTATACCGCGTTATAGAAAACGCAAAATGGTTACTACATGCAACTCATGAATTAGCTCCACTATTAGGTGCAGATAAAGAAATAAAACCCCTCTCAAACGAACTAGAAGAACGTGTTTCTAAAGGTATAAAACGAGAGCTCTTATCCATCATACAGTTAGAAGGCGTTGGCAGAATACGCGGTAGAATAATTTACAACGCCGGCTACAAAACAGTAGAGGACTTAAAAATAGCAACCCTTGAAGACCTAACTAGATTATCAGCAATTGGTCCACGTTTAGCTAAAAAAATCAAAGAACAAGTCGGCGGAGCCGTTGTTACTGAAAAGGAAACCTGGGATGAGGAGATAGATAAAGTACAAGAGTTCAAACAAAAAACCCTATTTTAAAAGAACATACAAATTTTTGTTTTCTTTACTACAAGGTGCATAATTCGTTTTTTAATTTAATCGTAACCTTTCAGGTGTTCTAAAACACATTATAAATAAAATAGGCACGCGAATCATGCTAAAGAATATTTAAATAAGCTATGTTTTATGGAAGTTAACCATTAGACGTGTTTTAATGGCGTGTAGATATGAGGACAACTATTGCAGTGTTTAACAAAAAGGGTAAATCTGCATTACCAGTCATTATTGATGCTTTGAAAAGCAACAGGTTTGAGCAGCCGTTGAATTTTGCAGTGGCCAACTCTGAAAAAATGGTTTCTCATAAAAGTCCTGATGTATTAAGTAAGCAGGGCATTGACTCGTCCTTAGTCGTCGGGTGCTCTTTTACTAAAGAGGCAAAAAAAGCGTACAGTTTTCTGCAATTAGAGAATGCCACAGTTGCTTTTGAGCACTCAAGTTACACACAGGTCTCCAAAGAAAAACATGCGCAAGAAGCGATAGCTAAGTCTATACTCAGCGAGAGACAACTCCAAGATTTTATCAGAAAAATTGATGGGGACTATTTGTTTTTCCTGTTAAAAAAGGAAGAATTAATTGTGGCTAGAGACCCTATTGGTGTTCAGCCGTTATATTATGGTGAAAATAAAGAACTGACAGTTTTTGCGTCAAATCGTAAAACATTATGGCAACTTGGTATAGAAAGTGAGCCTTTGTCTTTTCCGCCAGGTAATTTGTGTTTGTTAAATAGTGCGGGTTTGCAGTTTAAACCGATTAAAACTTTTACCTATACTGAGAGGTCTATACAGATTTCGATTGATGACGCGGCAATAGAAGTGCAGAAACTTTTGGAACAAGCAGTTAGAGCGCGTGTTGCAGGGCTTAAAGAGGTGGCAGTTGCGTTTTCAGGTGGGTTAGACAGTGGTTTAATTGCATATATGGCAAGTAAATGCGGTGTTAAAGTGAACTTAATTCATGTTAGTCTCGAAAACGAACTGGAAACGGAAGCGGCTTTTGAGGCGTCAGAAAAACTGGATTTACCTATGCAGGCTCACTTGTTTAAAGAGAGAGATGTTGAAAATACTCTGCCTCATGTTTTAGATTTAATTGAAGAGGCAGATCCCGTTAAAGCGGCTATTGGCGTGTCTGTTTATTGGACTGCACGTAAAGCGCAAGAAACGGGTTATGGTGTTTTGCTTGCGGGACAAGGAGCTGATGAGGTATTTGGTGGTTATCAACGTTATATTAATGAATACTACAAAGAGGGAAGGGAAAAAGTTCAGCAAACACTGTTCAATGATGTAGTGAAAATTCATGAGAACAATTTGGAGCGGGACAAGAAAATTTGCATAAATTTTGATGTGGAATTGCTGCTGCCTTTTTGTAGTTTTGACTTAATCGAGTATGTATTAGGTTTACCTGTTGAGTTAAAGTTTGATCAAACGCAGGGTTCTCTTCGAAAACTGGTATTACGTAAAGTTGCGTTGAATTTAGGTTTGCCAGTCTCAATTGCTAATAAACCTAAAAAAGCGGCACAATATTCTACAGGAATTAATAACGCAGTTAAACGAATTGCCCAAAAGGACAACCAAACAGTAAATGAGTATATAACCAAACTTTTTCAAAAAAGCATTCAACATTAATTTGGAAAGTTAAAATTTAAAAAAATATGATAAAAAAGGTTTGTCTCTCAATATGAGAGATTTCTTTTAATTTTTACCGAGAAGCTTTTACAAAAGCGCTTATTCAATTATTTGAATTGCGCCTTCAGGGCATTGAGCTTCACATGCTCTACAAATAAGGCATTCGCCTGCATTGACTACAACAGCTTTGCCATCTTTGAGGTCATAGACACAGACAGGACAAGTGTTTACACATGTTTCGCAGCCAGAGCATTTCGGATCAACAACAATCTTAACCATGTATTATACCTTCTATATTTTTTGAAAAATGGTTTGTAAAATAAAAGGATTTAGGTATTCTCCAGTATTTTCCCACATAGGCTTAAAAAAATCCAGCCTTCCACGTTTGTTCAGTCAATCATTTTTCTTTTTGTCTCTAACTGTTTCTAAGCAATATTTCATAATAATACATAAGCATCAAGTCATGTTAACAATGTTGTAAACGTTCTCAAAAATTTCTTTGAGGAAAAATCAAGGTTATCAAGCAATGTTAACATTGTTTTAGGGACTGTCTTCATAAAAGTAATAGTTTTCTTCTTTTTTTGGTCCAAAGCCTCGCACGCCTTTTTGTTTAAGCGTGCATTCTAATTCTTGCACTTGCTCCCTAGTTAATTCGCCTCTCTTTTGGAGATACAAAATTATTTCTTGCGCTTGCTCGTCTGTGTCACATCGACGTATAAAATCTACGGCTGTAGGGTTAAAATGACGTAGTTTATCAACTATTTTTATTGGTTTGAGAAATTCCTCTTCGCTAACATCATCTATGTCTACAATGTTTTCTGCTGCTTCAGGACTATCACGGACAGCATCTATAGAGATTTTATTTTCAGAGTCCTCATCGAGTTCACGATATAAATGGGGAAACGCTTTCTTGAGCGATCGTTTATCAATAGCCATAACTATCATTATAGTTATTAGACTGGGGCTTTAAGTTCTTTTTGAAAAAGATTGTTATCAAAGTTAGGGTAGAAATTGTCTTGTTGGATTTTCTTTAAGTAACTTTTCAAGTTTAAGAGTTCTTAGACCTTTAATTTCATCACCAAATATGTCACACTTTCGTTTCCTTACAGCTTCCTCTGGATTGCGGACAACTAGGTCTATACTGATTTTTGTTCTAGTTTCAGCAAGCACATGATATGACAAAAAAGTTACACCCTGCTTGTTAACTTTGGTCCAGTAAGTCTGTTGTATTTTTATGCAAGAATTCTTTAAGAACTCAAGAACCTGTTCAGGTGTATCTGCATATGCAGCTATGTCTATGTCACTGCCAAGTCTTGCAGTGCCACGCCAGACACTACCAATTAACAAAGGATCATAGGCGTCTAAGAGTTTCATGATTTTGAAAGCTTCTTGTCGCATTAAAATAAGGCGTTCTTTTCTTGCAGGCCCCTCTTTTTCTTCAGCAATTTTGTCAAGCTCTAAGGCAATTTCAAGGTTTGTAGGCAAAAAATGAACCCCCAAAGTTTTAGCCGCCCTAAACTTAGCTTGTTTATATTCTTTTTCAGCACCAAAATAAAGCAAAATGGCTGCCTCACGAGAAACTTGACTACGCGCATCATCAGCATCATTATTGTTGGCGCTGTTCATGAATTCATTTAATATTTTTTAGTGATAAAGAGTTTTTCTAACAAAGCTCAATTATTAGATAGTTAGCTGTCAAAAATGTTGACCCGTAGGATAACTTGATTAGCATGTTTTATATTAACGTAAAAAAAGGGAAGAAAATGAGTTTATCAGCAGTTGAACGTGAAATACTGGAAACCATGTTTTTGAATGGCAACCCAATAAATGCTACACAAATTACTTCTATGGGAAATAATCAAGAAGACTCAATTACTGTAATAGAGCCCCTAGTAAAGCTTGCACGTATGGGGTATGTGAATTCGCTTCTAGAAGACATGTATATGATAACCAAGGAGGGAAAAAAAGCCCTTGGCATTCAGTTAATCACTAAAGAAGAGGCTAAAAAAATAATGGCCTATACACCACATGATAAAGCTTTCAATTTCCACGTAAATGCGGATACATCGCTTCACATGCACGCACACAGTCTACAAGATTTCGCAAACAAACTAGTCAGAATTGATCTAAAAACCATAGAGTACCACATGTGTAAAGGCGAGTTTGAAAATTGGTTTAAATGCTTAGGCGATCAAGAATTAACTAAGAAAGCAGTAATAATTAAAGAAAGAAAAATTACAGGGGAAAAACTGCAACGTTTATTTCATGACATCGTTACACAACGTTGCCAAGAATTGATGAAATTAATAGAAGAACAGTCAACAGTCTAATTGATAATAGAAAAAGCGTCAATGAATAGGGCACATGTGTAAAAAATGGTTTTTCTAATTTTAGATAAGTCAATAGATGGAAAAAATGAAATAGGAAACATATTACTTAGTTAGTGAAGTGGGATGTTAGGTGAACGAGAGCAATAGTAATAGCAGAGTTGTAACGGTAAAGATTCCAGATGAGGTGTACAAAGAATTTGCTTTACGCATTCCAGAGGGGGATAGAAGTAATTTTATTCGTGAGGCCATTAGTGAGAAATTGCAAAAAACGCCTAAACCAGATAAACTTGTAGCTATAGAGGAGCGAATGAGTAAACTTGAAAGCGAGTTAGAGCAGGTAAGAAAGTATCTTGCTGATTTAGAACTTTTAACTTTTGAGCATAACAAGATTAATCCACATAGTTTCTGCATAGATGAAACGGATCGTAAAATCATGGACTATTTAATGCATTATAAAGGTGCAACCACACCAGAGCTAGCGGAATACCTCAAATGCAATCGGTGGCTAGTTTTAAATAGATTGCAAAAAATTCAGCGGGTTTCCAAAAAAAAGTGTGGTAAAGCTATAATTGATTATTGTGGAGGGGAGCGTTCAGGTAAAAAGAAGGCTTGGTGGATTAACCAAGAAGTACTTAGCGAAGATGAATAGCTATTTTTAAGTATTGTTTATATACCAAATTTGTAGGCTATAGGAGTGTCATCAAGTGTTATATATGGGCTATTATTTTTGAGTCTGTTGAATCTTTTTTTCTTGTTGTGTATGGCAGATATAGATAGGCGGGTTTGTAGATGTGTTTAAGTCTCATGTATTTCGCGTTCGCGTTTGAGGCGTTTGATTTTTTTGTTGTTATACCACCAGAAGGTAAGAAGTATAATACCAAGTGAAACGGAAAGTGCGCCTATTATAGCGTTGCTGATCCAGTATTGAGGGCCAGATGTTAAATATTGTATAATTATGCGACTCTGTAAAAGACCTAGAAACAGGTTCATACAGCCTATTACTAGCCAAAGTTGGGAAATTCTCTGATAATGCTTAATTCTAGAGGTTAAATCGCTGTATATTTTAAAGTCTCCCTCAGCGGCTTTTTTTCTAAAATATACCCATCTAAAGTATGTATCAACGTGTTCTACACCGTTTTCGGATAGAAAACGAACATATCGAACGCTTTCAGGGTGGTTAATGTTGTGTTCTAAATATTCAATACGGTAAATGTATTCGCCAGGAATGCATTCCTCAAAGGTGTATCGGCAGAAAGTATAGGCAGTCATAGCAAGTCCTTTGGCAGCCATTTTATTTAGCCATTTTTCTTCTTTTTCATAATCCAAAAATGTTTTCCAAAGTTTTGTTTTCATTATTGTGAATCTCCGAGTTTATTTTTACCATTGACAAAAAGTTCTTCTAGACGCACAAGTTCGCGTTGGAGAATTTTGCGGCCTAAATCGGTAATGATGTAATCTTTTTTTCGAGAGTTATTATCACCGGTTACAGCACAAATCCAATGTTTTTCTAGTAAAGTGTTAATTGCGCCATATAGTGTTCCCGCTCCAAGAAGTACCCGTCCATTGGTTATTTTTTCGATATTTTGCATTACTGCATAACCATGTATAGGTTCAAGCATCGACAGCAGTATGTAGTATACTGCTTCTGTTAGTGCACCGTGTAATACGTCTTCATCCAATGTTCAACACACACCTTACAATTACGTTAACCGTTATAGCGGCTAACGTAATAGTAATAAATATACAAACATATAAACCCATCCAAAAGAAAACACAAACCAAACACCACAAACCCAACCAACACACAACAATAACAAAAGACCACCACAACACAAACATTTAATTGACCACCCCTCCAGTAACTTTACCTAACAACAAACACACACCAACAAACACCAAACAACAAAAGGGCTTGTAGTCTAGCACGGATCAAGGCATCGGCCTCCGGAGCCGAGAATCCTGGGTTCAAATCCCAGCGAGCCCGCCACCATTTAACAACACAATCCAATTTGAACTCAAATAAACAAATATCTTAACATACCCACCAACCAATATCAAACACTACCCGCAGGTCTGACATTAGATTTTGTCATAACATAGGATGCACTTGTTTTTCAACTTCAATGTAGAAAAAAATTTTGCTGTTTAAGAAAACAGGTTTTTTAGATACTTGTTAAGTAGCTGGGGTTGGTGGTAAATTGTTTGCAGGGCTTTTTTGGGGTTCTTAACGAGGTTTATTAGAGATAGTTTTTTGTATTTTTTTAAAGCTTGTTGAGCAATTTCTTTGACTTCTTGAGGGGTAAAATCGTTGGTATGGATTAATGAGTGCCCCAGAGGTTGTCTAGCTGAGGATCCTAAAGTGTCACATGATAAATCGGCTGTGAGGTAATTGTGTGTTTTACATTGTTCATACAGTTTTGTACCAAAAGTTGGTGTTGCAGTAAACAGGTGCATACCTACATCATATTTTTGTTTAAGCATTAAAGCAAAATCGACCGTTCGTTGCATATTTTCTTTTTTTTCGCCTGGAAAACCAATAATATAAAACGCGCCTGTCTTCAACCCAAGCCGTTTAGCATTTTTAGCAAACTCGGCTACCATATCAAGTTTAAGGCTTTTACAGACAATCTTGTTTAAAACCTCTTGATCACCCGACTCTACGCCCACAAAGATGCTAACAACTCCGGCTTGTTTCATTTTTTTAAGCAATAACGCGTTTAAGTAGTCTGCGCGAACGCCGTTAGGGGTTTCCCAACCAATTTTGATTCTACGCTCAATTAGACCATCACATATTGTTTCAAATCGGTTAAGATCAAATGTTAGGTTATCGTCCTCAAAAAAAATGTTCTTAACGTTGTATTTGTCAACAACGTGTTGGATGTGATTTAAGACGTATTGTGCTGAATGGGCCCGAAATTTTTTTCCCATGTGTAAATGAACAGAACAGAAGCAGCAGTTAAACGGACACCCGCGACTAGTAACCATAGATATAGCGCGCTTCTGAAAGCTTCGATAGCCAATTTCTTTGTTGCTTAGATAATGTTCCATATTTACCAAGTGATAAGCAGGATATGGTAGTTCGTCAAGATTTTCCAAAAAGGGTCGCACCTCATTAACTATAACAGTGTTATTTTGGCGGTAGGCAATACCTAAAATGCTGTTTAAGGGTTTTTTATTTTCAAAGTGTTTCACAATTTCAAGCAGAGTATGCTCTCCTTCGCCGATAACAGTTATGTCAACGGTTTGGTTTTTTTCTAAAAACTCTTTAGGCACAGTAGAAGCATGGGGGCCACCTACAATTGTTAGGATGTTTGGATTAACTTTTTTTGTTAGCTTACATACTTTCAAAGTGTTAGTAATTTGACTTGTAAACGGGCCAGAAACACCTACAATGTCGGGTTTTCGTTGTTGTATTTCTGTTTCAATTTGACTAAAGGATAGGCCAACAGTTATTGTGTCACCATTTTTTTTGGGTTTAGAATCTGTCATGAAAGCATCTAAAATTTCAACCGTGTAACCCGCTTTATCAAGAACCGCTGCAAGATACATCAAACCCAAAGGCAGATTACCTGCCGGTGGCTCTGAATTGGGGTAAAATGTCTGTGGCGGGTTTATTAAGAGAATTTTCATAACGACACTACCATTTATTTGAGAGATTTGAAGTATTTAAATTAACCATAAAGTGAGAGAGGATAAAAACTTGTTAATCGTGACAAGTTACTTTATGACATATTTTGTTGAAAGGTTAACAGAAAACATGTAGTATCATGTATGAAATTATTTTGTGAAAGGCACTAGTGCTTTATCCGTTAAGTAATTAGATTATTGTGGGGTATAGGCGTTTTAGTTTAATTCTTGCGTCTTTAGTGGTGAATTGCCAATTCACTTTTGCACATTGCACATTACGCTACTGGGTCCACGCTTTAACCTGACGCTCAAAACTCCCCATACCCGCAAACACAACTCCAAGAACCTGACGACACATAACCCCAATCTCAATCTCAACCATATCAAGCCAACTCCCATGATTAGAAGTAAAATGCCACTCAAACCGATTCAAAAGCCTACGCGCCTCCTCAACACAAAACACCTCACACAACGCACCAACCTTATGAGCATTAAGATTATCAGCCACAA
>WQSY01000017.1 GCA_009787585.1 Candidatus Bathycorpusculum sp.
TGTCATTNGAACCCACAGATTCAAATGCTATAGTGAATGTTTTATGTTTTTCTAATTTCAAAAAACTAGTTTTGGTTCCGGTTCAGCCGGGTTAGGGTTTAGAGTTTTTTCACTACAACATCGGCGTAATTGATGCTCCATTAACCACAGCGATAGCAGAAGAAAAAATTAACACTACCAGAAGCAATAAAGAAACAAAAACTATAAATTTTTTACTAAAAAAACAGCATAAAACCGATTTAGGTTTAACATTCGTCTTCACACGAATACGCTCCATTTACTTTACAAGGCACGTTGGTATTAATGTTGTGTATGTCACGACAAACGCATGAACTGTGCTGTTTAGGACATTTTGCGACACTTAACACTTTTTTAGACACATTTTGTTACACATAGCTAATTTTTGTTACAAAACAACCATAATCACGTCAATCCAACAACCCCTCGTTTATAAACATTGGGTCAGTTTTGCTTTATGCGTTTGTCGTGTTGTGCATGATAGTTCGTGTATAAGTTACTTGTTTGAGGGTGGCCAACTTTTTTTAGGATGTGGTTACTATGTTGTTGGAGACGGTATCGTGGATTTTTGTGGTTTTTGCAAGGTGGTTGAGTGTGAGTTGTATGTGCATTTTTCAAATGGGGGGTAGGTTTTTTAAGGTGGTTTGCCCCGTTGTTTTACCATTTAAAGCTCGTTTTGAGTTTATTTTATTTTTCTGTATTGAGGTTTTTTCCATGCTGTTTTACATTTTTTACTTTATAAAGATCTAAAATGTCATTAACCCTTTTTCCATAGATACCTTTATGGTATTAGCCGTCATTGCGGCTTTGACAGATTGAAAGAAAAGCTTGTTTTACCTGTGATATGACACAAAAATAGTTACATGAGCTATCAAAGAAAATAGAAAAATAGACCTACAAATTAAGTAATCCTTGAGGCTAAACATGTTTTGAACACTGTTTATTTATTTATGATATAGTTGGGTCTGTTCTTTTTTGCATGGCAATGTTTTAATTTGCTGTGGTTTACGCTAAGATAGGGATATCTCTTGAGTTATGATGAAGCTAAATGTTCAAAACGTACTGGCGATAAATTTGCTGCAATTAACGAGTTAGCTAAAAGACGTGGTTTTTTCTGGTCATCTTTTGAAATTTATGGCGGAACGGGAGGGTTTGTAACTTATGGACCTTTAGGTACGCGTTTAAAACAAAATGTGGAAACACGTATTCGTGAATTGTTTGTTAAAAAACTCGGTATCTTTGAAATGGAGTCCTCAGTTATTACACCTAGTAAAGTGTTTGAGGCTAGTGGACATGTGGATCATTTTAAAGAACCTATGGTTGAGTGCCAAAAATGTAATACACGTTTTCGAGCTGATCACCTTTTAGAAGAAAAGGGCGTAAGCAGTAAAGAAGCTGAAAAAATGACCTTAGAGGAGATTACCCAAGAAATTGCTATACGTAACATTGTCTGTCCTGATTGTAAGGGCACTTTTGGTAAACCTCAACGTTACCTAACAATGTTTGAGACTACAATTGGTCCTTATAACGGTGCTGTCGGTTATGGCAGACCTGAGGCTGCTCAAAACATTTTTGTAGAATTTAACCGACTCTTTAATATTGCCCGAGAAAAACTGCCCTTTGGAGCTATTCAAATAGGACATGCACTTCGCAACGAAATTTCACCCCGACAGGGCCTTATACGCTTGCGTGAATTTACCATTTCTGATTTAGAATTCTTCTTTGACCCCGAAGACCAAAGTTGCAAATTTATAAAAGAAGTAGCTGATGAGGTTCTACCAATTTTACTAGGCGATACACGTTTAAAGGAATGTGAAAACGTTACTCTCTTTACAGTTCGTGAGGCTTTAGATAAAAAAATTATCCTCTGTGAATGGCAAGCGTTTTTCATGGCTATGGCTAAACGTCTTCTTGTAGAACTTGGCGTGCCTATGGAACAGCAAAGATTTATTGAAAAATTAGCCTGGGAAAAAGCACATTATAGCACGCAAAGCTTTGACCAGGAAGTCCTTGTTGACCGTTGGGGCTGGGTAGAAGTTTCAGGTCACGCTTACCGAACGGATTACGATTTAACTTGTCATATGAAGGCTAGCGGCGTTGATTTACGCGTTTATAAAGAATACCCTGTACCCGTTGAGAGGGAAGAAATAGTTGTTAAGCCCGTTATGACAAAATTTGGACCTGCCTTCAAAGGTGAGGCTAGCAAAGTTGCAGTTGAACTTGCTAAAATTCCAGTGGACAAAGTTATTGCAGAAATAAACAAAGAAGGCTATATCATGATAGGTAATTGGCAGGTTCTCAAAGAACACATAGAAATTAGTCATCAAAAAACTGTTGAACGTGGCACACGATTTATTCCCCATGTAGTGGAACCTAGTTTTGGCTGTGATCGCCTATTTTATATAGCTCTTGAATACGCATTTCATGTTAAAGATGACCGGGCCATTCTAAGTTTCCCCCGCTGTATAACACCTATTCAAGTGGGCATTTACCCCCTAATGGGTAAAGATGGCCTTGATACTAAAGCTTTAGAGCTTCAAAAAGAGTTAACACAAGCCGGATTTATGACTGACTACGATGAGACAGGCTCTATTGGCAGACGCTATGCCCGGGCAGATGAAGCAGGCGTAGCCCTGGGCATAACTATTGATTATGATACACTAAATGATAACACTGTAACTATTCGAGACCGAGACAGCTGGCAACAGGTACGCGTATCCATTAAAGAGTTACCCCAACTGTTACAGGAATACTTTACTGGAAAAATAAACTTTGAATCTTTAGGTACTTTGGTTCAAAGCAAGTAGCTACCTTTTTTAATGAACACGTACACATTAATTTGTAAAACAGGTTTAGAAGATAGAGGAGCGCAAAAACAGTTTGGTACTTCCAGCAGAAACAGAAGAGCGTGTAAAGCGCAGAGCATTAAGTGCATGTTCAGACAATCTACGCAAAGTAGTAGATGTCTCAAGAAAAATTCCACAGTTAGTTGAATACTTTGCAAGTGGCGATAAAAATAGCGCAAAAAAACTGGTAACAGAAATACGTAGCGCTGCAGAAGAAGTGGTAAATTCACGCCGAATGGTAAGCCAAGAATTAGCCGAAATTGGCGCAATTCTCATTAACAGAGAAGACTTTTTACGATTCACAAACCTTTCCAGCGAAATAGCAGACTTTTCGGAAGGTATAGCTTTCTATTTAATAGAAATTATGGAACACAACTGGGTCGTCTCCCAAGATATTAAACATGATTTAATGAATTTATCCTCAGCAGTACTTGACTCAGTGTTAAAACTTCGCGAAACCATGATGGTTCTAAATTATGGATCCCAAAAAACTTTGGAACGCGCCAAAGACGTAGAAATTGCCGAACGCATAGTTGATGACCAATACCGCGCGTTAATCATCAAAGTTTTAAGCAGCAAACTGGACACTCCAACACTGTTCCTCCTCCGAGATGTCCTACAGTTACTTGAAAACTCTGCTGACAAAGCCGAAGACGCCGCAGATACAGCACGCATGCTATCTATGGTAATGTAAAGTGACACAAAACCTTGGAAAACAAAAAATCAAGGTTGAACTTATAGACAACTTTCTAATAGTTTGGAACCCAAAAGACGGCTCAAACCTCTACAAAACAGCATACTACGGCAAACCCTTGGGCATCCCCAAACCAAAAATCCCCGAATTCGACGTGCCCCTCATTTTAGACCTAATGGAAGGCGTCTACTTAGCCGAAACAAAACAAATAGAAGTCGTTGAAAACAAAAAACCCGTCAGCCTAAAAACACTACAAGAAAAAGCAATGCAACTCTATGAAGAATTCGAAAACAAATACGCTGTCTACCGCGACCTGCGCACAAACAACCTAATTGTCACACCCGGCATAAAATTCGGCTGCGACTTTGCCGTCTACAAATACGGCCCAGGCATAGAACACGCACCATACATGGTCTCCGTAAAACCCCAAGGCAACACTATATCTGCAACAGAAATCGTAAAAGCCGGACGCTTAGCTACAACAGTACACAAACGCTTCATCATAGCAGTACCCAACAAAAAAGACGAAAAACCAAAATACCTAATCTTCAAATGGTTCAAAGCCTAATTACCCAAAGTTAAAGTCTGATTTATGAATTCACCCTGCACCTTTTGATGAGGAAAAATTTTCGCCGCCGACAACAGACTGCCCTCATCTATAGTTACATCATCAGCTATTACGGATACGTCTGAAACTTTTGTCGGCTTACACTGACTAGAACATATTGTTACGTGTCTACCAATTATACTGTCTGTTACTGCCGTGTAATCACCAATTAATGCTCTATCCATAACTGCTGTGTCACTGATTACAACATTTTTACCAATTTGTACAAAATTGTCAAGACAGCAATCAGTCAAAGTGGTTCCCTCCCCTATGTGACAGTGATGACCAATTAAAACTGTACCGTTTATGTGAATTTTTTTCTGATTAATTTTCTGTATAATATGCTCTTGACATTTTTCAGAGGCACCACTTTTTCCTTGTAACCAAACAAGCCCATTATTACCAACTTTTACACATTTACCAAAATCCTCTGACAACGTAGTGCTACGCTGCTGTAGTAGACTTTTCATAGCGTCTAAATAATTTTTAGGCGTACCTATGTCAAACCAACTACCTTTAGTTATGTAACCATAAACTAGATGACCTGACTCTATAAGATATGGAATGAAGTCATAGCCAAAGTCAAGACGTTTTTTATCTTTAATTATCTGCTGCACACCGGGCTCTTTGAGTATTTGCCTAACCTTAGGTGACAGAACATATAATCCCGTGTTTGCAAGATTACTTGGAGCATCTTTAGGTAAGGGTTTCTCAACAAACCGGTTAATCCGACCGTCTTTGCTAATGTCTGCAAGACCTAACCCTTCAATATTGTCAACGTTTCTAAGAACTATTGTCAAAGCTGCACCTTTCTCTTTATGAAAATTCACCAAGTCTTTAATGTCAACATCAAAAATATTGTCCCCTTGCACTGCAAAAACAGTACTTTTTAGATCATAATAGTCCATATTAATGCTCGCCGAGTCTGCACTGCCTAAATCATCAACATTGGGTTGATAGTCAATTTGTAAATGCGGCTCAATGTTATGACGTGCACTAAAACCCTGACCTGACCCAAAATGATCATAAAGATCCCTATAATTAGTATAACCCTTCACACCAAAAATAATGTTCCTAACGCCCTGAGCAGCTAAGGAGAGCAGAGAAAACTCTACTAGAGGCCTATTTAAAAGCCGCAGACAAGCCTTACTAGTTTCTGCTGTTAAAGGCAACAACCGTGTAGCCCTTCCACCCACGGGTATAAGAACATAAAGCTCTCTAAGAGAAGAACAATTCTCCTGCAACGGACTACAGTTGTCACCCAAACATTTCACCAATACCACATATATTCAAGTAACCTTTTAAAATTACCGCTTATAAATAAACTCTACTTTCACAATACAAACATAGATGGTAACTATTCAATCGCAAAAAACTTTAATACGGTGTTGTTTTTGAATTTAGAGCTCTAATACGACAGCTTGTCGTAACCACAAACACGCGTATTCAGGCGGTTTTAGAAAATTTTTATTTTTTGCATTCAAAAAACACAATACGTAGTGGATAGAACTCTTAAACGACCACTATATTTGTGACTGAATAGGCGCCTAGATGATAAACAAATTAGAAATATTTAGAAATTATCACAACATCTAACTGTTGCTAACGGTTTTCTTTATAGCAAGTCAAAATGACATTATAGTGTGTGTTTTCGTTCATGCTATTTGAAGTTGTTCATTTTACGTACTTTTTCCATTACTGTTCTTGTTGCCACGGGAAAAATACAACAATGACTACTTATTTTGTTATATGAGCCTAACTTGTTTTGAAGTAAAACTGAAATACCTAACAGATAGTTTGTTTTTAAGGTGTTTTAGCTGTTAGAGTACTGGCAAAAAGTCGGATCTATTAGAGCTATTTCTCATGTTTAACCGTTTGAGAAAAAAATTGCTACATTGTTTGTTTGAGGATCTAAAAACCCGTTTTACAAACATAGTTAATCATTAACATAGATGTAGCCCATTTTAACCTATATGGGGTTTCAGGTTATTTGTGCTCTAGTTTACTATTTTTTGACATGTAAGGGTGAAAAAAATATTTCACACATTTTTTAGATCAAACGGCTGAATATGAGTTATTTCGTAAAGATTAGACCAGAGTTTTCCTGTTATGTATAGTTTATTTGTTTGTGTGTCGTATGCAATACCGTTTAACACTGCCTCAGCACTTTTTGTTGCATGCGGTTGTGCTATTTCTTCTAGGTCTAGGTACGCTTGAACTTGTCCTGTAGCAGGGTTTATTATTGCAATTTTTGTACTAAACCATATGTTAGCGTATATGAATCCGTTTATGTATTCTAACTCGTTAAGATTTTCTACAGGACCCTCTGCATCTTGTATGTTAATACTGCTGATTGTTTGATAAGTGGTTGCATCTAAAAAATACAGGTTAGATGTTCCGTCACTTAAAATTAGACAAGTTC
Source organism: Candidatus Bathycorpusculum sp. (assembly GCA_009787585.1). Classification (GTDB taxonomy): domain Archaea; phylum Thermoproteota; class Bathyarchaeia; order Bathyarchaeales; family Bathycorpusculaceae; genus Bathycorpusculum; species Bathycorpusculum acidaminoxidans. The sequence continues at coordinate 6,588 of WQSY01000017.1, forward strand.
CATCATATGTTAAGCCCCAGCCTTCTGTGTTAAAATTAAATTGCTCTATCACGTTAAAAGTTTCCTTATCATAGACAAATCCTATGTTGTTTTGCCATGTTAACTGCACAATTTTATCACCGACAACCGCTATGCCCTCTCCAAAATACTCTTTATCCAAATTAGTCTGCTGCAAAACTTTACCATCTGTCAAGTTTACCCGACGCAGACTAGATGCTCCCTCTAAACCGGTACCTTCTAAAAAGTTACCTTTGTCATCAAATGTAAGACCCTGAGTAAACGCCTCGGAGTCATGAGGATATATTTGGACAACTTTGTAGCTACATAAGGGGACACCGTGAAATGTTGCTGATTGTGACGGAGAACTATTGGTCAACACCCCTTGCATAGAAATAATTACTGCTAGGACAATAACTAGGACTAAACAGGTTATAACAGTAACGCCAATGTAGCTTTTTTTCATAATTTAAGTATATATTGGCGGTTTATATATTTTCATAAAAATTGATTACTTGTGGTAGCGAAACACTTAAGTGTAGAAGAGATGTATTTTGTTTTTACATTACTAAAAGGATGTAGAACCAATTGGCTGTTGAAGGTTTTTTCGAAAACAAAAGAGAACCAGTAGAAGCTAAAGTCGGAGAGTTAACCCCCCAATCACGTGCGGTTAACATTACGGCCAAAGTAGTATCCAAAACTGAAATAAGAGAAATTCCCATGGGTAGAGATGGTGCACCACACAAAGTTAGTGACGCTCTAATTGGCGACGAAACAGGTACGGTTTACCTAACCCTTTGGGATGACAATATTGAAAAAGTAAACGATGGCGATAGCGTTCGCGTCGAAAATGGATACGTAACTCTCTTTAAAGGAAACATACGATTAAACATCGGTAAATACGGTAAACTTGAATTAGCTGCCCAACCCCTAGATGTTGAAGTAAATACAGAAAACAATGTTTCAAGCAAAACATTTGAGCAACAACGCAGACCATTTAGAGGCGGCGGTGGACGTGGCAGAGGTGGCTTTGGCGGACGAGACAGACGTGGCGGTGGCGGCTTTGGCGGCGGTGGCGGCTTTGGCGGTAACAGAGATAGAGGCGATCGACGCGGTGGCGGCGGTGGCGGCGGTGGCGGTTACAGACCAAGATATTAAATCTGCCTGTTTACCTATTAACCGAGAATAAAATTTCCTCTTTACTTTTTATTTTTTTTAAACATCTAACGGTTTCTACAGTTTAACTTACCTTGTTTTCTATAATGATACTGTTTCATGTCAAAGTTAGGGATTGTTGTAAAATAACTTTTATAGTTACAAAGTGATTATTGAAAATAGTTGCAAATATTTGACAAAAATAACTCACATCAACACATATACACGAGTTTTCATAAAGAATAAACTATTACAATGTTACTCCCGCTAATGTCCAACTGTAAAAAGTTATTTAGTTACACTCCCTTACCAAAAATTTAACGTGAAAATTTAGTATTTATCCAACATTGAAACAATTGCTAACATAGTTGCACATACACCGCAATATAAACAATGTTCATTATGTGTCCGAATTGCTAAAACAACTGTAATTCGTAGAATGTTTTTCTTTCAGGAAAAGGTATTTAAGCTGAATTGAATAGCTGTCTTAGGGAACAAATATGCGTTCAGATGTTACATTGTATATTGTGGCCGCCTTCTTTTTCACAACAGCAATAGCCGCAACAGTTCTATTTGCTGATATGTACACTAGACTCTTTTGGATAGCCCTCTCTATTACTCTTGGTGTGATCACCACCGGCGCAGGGTACACCCAAAAACCTATAGTACTAAAACCTATTAAAACACTACAAACAACCACAGACGAGTCTACACCTACACAAACAATAACCCAAGAAAACATAGCCGAAGAAGTTTCAGTTAAAGATTCACCATTCACAGAACCAGTTCCTGCTGAAACCATACAACAAACTGTAGAAGAAGAGACAACACCAGACGTTATAAGTGAAGAACCAACGTTATCTTTTACACAAGAAGAACAGATACCCACAGTAACTGCTCAAGATAATGTAGCTGATGTAGCTGTAACTGCTCAAGATAATGTAGCTGATGTAGCTGTAACTGCTCAAGATGACTTGTCAGTAGTCGCTCAAGATGACACGATAGCAACTATGCGTGTTGAGTTAGAAGAAATACCTCTAACAAGTGTTAAAGGTGTTCGTGAAAAAAGAGCATTGCAACTTAACGCCTTGGGGATATATACCGTTAAAGAGTTATCACAGGCGTCTGTTGAGACTTTGACAAAAGGACTAAGGCCGATTTCCCCAAAACAAGCGGGTAATTTGATTGAAGCCGCAAAGCAACAATTAAAACAAGCATAGAGCATTACGTGCACTAATAACTTTGCAGTATCATTCACATATTCTTTTTTTATACCGTTAACTGCTTATTTTAAAGGTTTTAGAGTGTAATTTAACAAAATTTCTTTTTAAAATACAGTCCATGTTCTTTGCCATAATATTTCTTAAGCAAACCTGTTTCTTCATAACCCATTTGTCTATACAATTTTAACGCGGCATAATTAGTCTGACGAACCTCTAAACGGCACTCAAAGACACCCTGTAACCTTAATTTTTCCTCACACGTAAAAAGTAATTTTTGAGCCACTCCCATTCTTCGAAAAGCAACAGTTACATTAAGTGTAACAATATGGCCAACAAGCATTTCCGTCTCTGTATGATCCTTTTCTAACTGTAAAATGGCAAAGCCAACAATTTTCTCCTTATCACCATTATCCTTAATTTTTGCCACTAAACTTATCGAATTAGAATCATTTAACAAATATGAAATCTGTTGCCTGCTAAATGCCTCAGACATAAAGCACTGCCTCTCAAGCTCTACTATAGCCGCTAAATCTTCAAATAATGCGACGCTAATTTGTATATCCATAAATTTTAATCCTTACAAAATTAAACTCTACAGAAAATCTCACTTTTCATTAATTATTACATTATCACTGTTTTGTTCTAGTTGTGCTATTGAGTTTTTTGGTATGTCCTTTGTAACCATTAGATTTGCTGCTATCCATGTGTTTGCACCCACTTTTATACCTGGCATAAAGGAGGCTTTTATTCCTGTTTTTACATTATCTCCTAAAACTACTCCCAGTTTCCGTCGTCCCGTCTCTACTATTTTATTTTTTATAGCCATCTTTATGTTTTTGTCATCAAAGCGCAAATTTGCCGTTATAGTACCTGCACCAAAATTGCATTTTTCACCAATTACACTATCGCCCACATATGATAAATGACCAATGTGTGTTTCATCCATGATAAGGCTATTTTTGATTTCCACAGCGTTTCCTATGCGTGTTTTTTTGCCAAGACTGGTGCCTGCTCGGATAAAACAGTTAGGTCCCACATCGGATTCTTCGTCTATAAAAACGGGGCCTTCTATATATGCTCCTGAACGTATTTTTGCTGATTTAGCCACGTGTACGGGTCCTATAAGGTGCGCGTTTGGTTCTACGGTGCCTAAAACTTGAGGATATATACGTTTAAGAGCCCACAGATTTGCGTCAAGTAAATCCCAGGGCCTGCCTACATCAAACCATGAATCTTTTTTTAACTCTGTAACTAACACTGTCTCACCTTCAGAGGCTAGCATAGTTAAAGCATCGGTTAACTCCCATTCTCCACGCACGGACTCTTTAACTTGCTTTAGTGTTTTGAAAATCTTTTTTGAAAGAACATAAATGCCAGCGTTTGCCAAGTTTGAGGGAGCTTTTCCTGCTTCAGGCTTTTCTATAATACAGCCAAGTTTTTTATCTTCTGCAAATTCTATTATACCATAATTTTCCGGTTTATCAACTGCAACCGCGGCCATAACCGCTTTAGGCTTAGCTTGAATATACAAGTCAACAGCTTGTCTAACAGCGTCTGACGCAAACAGCAGATCCCCGTAAATTAATACAAAACTCTCATCTTTAACATATTGCTCTGCTGCCAAAACAGCGTTGCCTGTACCTAAAACCTCTTTTTGCTCTATGTAACTAATTTTTAAACCCTGACTTGATCCCTCACCAAAATATGCCTCAATTTTATCACCCATATAATGGGTGACAATTGCTATATCTGTGATGCCAACTGTTTTTATTGCATCAAGACAGAACTGCAAAATGGGTTTACCTGCTACTTTAATTAAATGCTTAGGTCGCGTAGTCGTTAAAGGCTCCAGCCTTTGACCTTCCCCTGCAGCTAACAAAACGGCCTTCACTTAAGACTCCCTCAACATGCTCTGTATTAGAGAAGTAACTTTATGCATTAATTCTTTTGCAACGTTTTCTGTTTTTCCCTCAACTGTTACTCGAATAAGCGGTTCCGTTCCTGAGGCCCGAATTAACAGCCACCCATCTTTAAGGGCTAATCTTACGCCGTCTATTGTTGAAAAATCTGTATAATCCCTAAATTGGTTTTTTAATGTTTCAGCAAGAACGGTAACAGTTTTATTTTTTTCTTCGTTTGAGCATTTAACATTTTCACGCAAGGTTATGTATTTTGGCACTTCTTCAACAAACAAACTAACGGTTTTTCCCTCAACCTCTAAGGCTTTTAAAAAAAGAACAGCTGATAATGGGCCATCTGGACAATAATGCTGTAACGGATGTACCCAAGCACCACATGGCTCTCCTCCAAAAACAGCCCCCTCTGTCATAATAGATTCAGAAACATAAATGTCTCCTACCCTTGTACGTAAAACCTTACCTCCAAAACCCTCTACTAACGTCTCAACACACATAGATGCCTCAACATTTGTTACAACTATTCTGCTACTTTTAGCTCTACTACTGATCTGCTTTAATATATAAGCACTATATGAAGCTAAGGCATGGTCAAAGTTTACAAATTTGCCCTTTTCGTCTACAAATGCTACGCGATCTGCATCGCCATCAAAGGCTATACCTATATCTGCACCAAGAGCTTGTACCGTTTTAGAGAGAGTTTTAAGTGACTCAACAGTGGGTTCACTGGCTCTCGCTGGAAAATATCCATCGGGTTGAGCATTTAAAGCCGTTACTTTGCAGCCTAACATTTTAAGCATTTGAGGCGCAAGCTGATATGCCGCACCACACCCTGGATCCACTACTACATGCCACTTTTTATGCAATACAACCGCTTTTTTAACCATATCAAGATAAGCGGGAACTGCATCGTAGTGAATTATTTTACCTAAATGTTTCCAGTCTGTTAGAGTATACTGTTTTTCAGAAAAAATTTTCTCTACAGCTATTTGGTCTGCATCTACATAAGAAAGCGCTTTGGAATTAAAAACTTTAATGCCATTATACTGCGGCGGATTATGAGAGGCCGTTATCATAAAACCAACATCCGCTCCTAAAATACATATGGTATACGCTAACACTGGCGTTGGAACAACCCCGATAAGATAAACAGTTACACCACAAGAAATTAAACCCGAAACAAGAGCCTCTTGAATCATAACACCTGAAACACGCGTATCACGCGCTACTACAACACACTTAGCTTTAGCATACGTTGCCACCGCTAAACCCACATTACATGCCAATGTAGAGGTTAATTCAATATTAACTAAACCACGTACGCCTGAGCTTCCAAACAACTTATCCATTAGACATCAATGAACATTAAGATTAATTACCATAAAAACTTTAACTTTAATTTACACATTTACAAACTAAAGTCCATAATTGAGTTATAACAAAGTGACATTACGACTATATAGTAAGTACCTAGTTTTGCGTTAAAATGGTTTATTTTCCTGCTACAGCTTGAAAAATAGTTGATGCAAAGGTATATACTAAACGTAAGTTAGACTGTTGCTATGTCTTCCTTGTTTGAATTGCGTGATCGCGTGTTAATGCTGCCAACACTTGAAAGTAGTCTACTGTCGTTGTTAAATGAAATTGAAAAAGCTCAATTTGAAGTGTCAAGTTTACTTGGACAGTATAAACAGGAAAGTCGTGATGTGGAACGTATACAGAAAGAGTCGTTTTCGTCTTTTTTATTAAAGTTAACTGGAAAATATGCTGACAAGTTAGATAAAGAACGTCGTGAGGAAATCCATGCTAAACTCGCTTATGACCGAGCTGTTACACACCTCAACAGCCTTATGCATGAGAAAGATGAATTATCTGGTCGTATTTTCGATCTGCAAGTTGAAAAACAAACATATCAAACCGAGCTAACAAATAGACGACAAAAGATTACTTGTCAGTTGCTAACAGAACAAAAGAACATACAATATGTAAAATTAGAAAATGAACGAAACGATATCATTTCACAAATAACCGAAATTAAGGAAGCGCTAAGTGCTACTGTCAGTGTCAAATGTACCGCAAAAACTATTATTGAATCTCTAAATAGCGCTGAGAGCTGGGCTACTTACGACGTTTTTATACGCGGAGGCATCTTGTCACATATGGCAAAATATTCCAACATTGACAACGCAGAGAAAAACTTTCACACCCTCTCCTTACAAATAGGTAATTTAAAAACTGAACTAAACGACGTACATAACCTAACCGCACCTGAACTCAACGAAATATCATCTACGCAGCGAACAATTGATTTTTGGTTTGACAATATATTTACCGACTTATCCGTACGTAGTCAAATCAAAGAAAACACTGAGCAAGTCAAAAATTTACTAAATAACCTCCATACAATAGAGACAGTACTTAAATCAAAATTAAAACAGAAAGAAACAGAATTTACAGAAAACAGACAACATGAAGAAGAACTTCTTCTATCCCTGCATTAAACTAGAAATTCTCAACTGTTACATGTTTTCTGTCGTAAAAACCATACCGAAAATTTGCACAATTCAACATGTTTTGAACTTCTTTTTCTAACTTTCCTTATGCCAACATACGACACATGTGGATAACGCTTTAAATTTTCTGTTTATACCCCATTATAAATGACATATAAATAAAATCACACATTGCTATTTGGCTTACCCATTTAAAAATTTCTAACTCTTAATCCACCACATACCATTACCCACACCACATGATATGTTTAACCAGGATTTTATAAATAACACGAAACCCCCCATTTACTATAATATCTGAAATGACCGCCTGTACACGACTGGCTGTTACAACAAAGCGTCATAAAGCGATATAGGCCAAATTTTAGAATTAACCTTATCAACTACAAAACGACAATATATTAGTTATATGAACAAAATTGGCGGATTCATAAAACTAATGCGCCCAGTTAACTGTGCTATGATGGGCTTTGCCGTATTTGTCGGAGTTCTACTTGCCCAGCTTCAGCTTGACCTAAATTGGTTTAACATTTTGTATGGTTTTCTAACAGGTTTTACTTTATGCGCAGCTGCCATGGTAATTAATGATTACTATGACCGCAAAATTGACGCTATTAATGAACCCAAAAGACCCATTCCAAGTGGCACTATAAAACCAAAAGAAGCCTTAGCATTTATGACCTGCCTAATTGCTATCGGCCTTATATTTGCTCTTCTTGTATCCCCGCACGGACTACTTTGTGTCATTGTTGCCGCCGCCTCTTTAGCTATAACAGCAACTTATCTAACAATAGGAAAACGCAGCGGGTTACCGGGCAATTTTTTGGTAAGCGCCTGCGTAGCCATACCTTTCATATATGGTAGCATAACAATCAGTGGCACAGTGGGCTTAAATGTCCTGCTGTTTGCCGCTATGGCGTTTCTTTCAAACACAGGCAGAGAAATCACAAAAGGCATCATAGATGTCAAAGGCGATAAAATGGAAGGCGTAAAAACTTTGGCCGTACAATTTGGAGAGAAAAAAGCAGCCCTTGCCGCCGTTGCCTTCTTCCTACTAGCCGTAGCTTTAACACCAATCACATGGCATTTAAAACTAGTAGGCATACTGTTTATACCCCTAGTTCTTGTCACAGACATAGGACTAATAGCCTGTTCAGCACTTTTACTTTTAAATCCCTCTCGAGAAAAAGCACGTAAAATCAAAAACATTGTTTTACTGCTATTCTTAATTGGTTTATTAGCATACCTTTTTGGTGTATTATCTCCAAGTTTTTTCTGAAGGCTTTTATTTTTGTTTTAACGTTAATCTGATTGCCAAATGATGAGAAGGCATTAAATTGACAAACGGATGAAAATTCAGAGTTACTCAGATGGCAACGTCCGAGCAACTGTAAATAGTATGCGGTTACATACTGTTTATAGTTTCTCGGACAAAAAACAGAGTATTCTCACAAATGTTTTTGTCCTTATTTGATAAGGATAGTTTTGCCTCAAAAACATATTGGTGTTTCCTTCAATCATCTATAATTAAGGAAATGTATAAAAATAACTTGTGACGTTTTTATATTATTTCTAATCTATAAATTATGGGGGAAGTAAAATGTCAAAAATACGTTTGGTGTTTTTTGCTTTTTCTTTAATACTGACTGCTTGTCTTTTGGGTATTGTTATTGTTAACTTGTTTGTTGATGGTGAAAAATTAGGTGCTAACAATCCCTTCGACGCGGCCGGTTCCGTTTCAATTGAATCATTTACTTGTAATGCTGGTAGCGAGTACGAGTTTTCTTTCAGTGTAAATGTTGATCTTAGTGATGGAATGAATGCTAACGAAGCTGAAATTGTAGCAAGATGTCTATACGAGACCACTATGAGTCAAACAAATTATGAAGTTAAAGATGTGGCGTCTAACCGTGAGGGTATTTGGACTGTTTTTCTCCTGTGGGGCAGTGTTTCTCCAGATGGTGAGATGGAAAATCACAGTCACTACTATAATGTTTATGTGAATGCTATTGATAGAACAGTAGAATATGACAGATGCTTCTAAGCTTTATAATATCACTTAATTGGGTGTGTGGCTGTTTATAGTTGTTCTGAGTTGTTTGGATGATTTTTTGTTATTTGGTGTTTCTATTTTTTTGTTCTCGTTTGGTTTTTCGAACAAGATATATAAACTGCGGTTAAGATAAGTCAAATTTAAAGATGCCATAAGAGGTTAATTTCTGTGTATATGCCTAGTAAATCTAAAGTTACTTTTCGTTGTTTGCATAGTAAGGCTTTTTTTGTTTCCATACTGTTTGTTGTAGCTTTATTTTTTTCTTGCTTTACTTCTATATTTAGTTATGACCTCTCTCATTTTGCATTAGGTGCGCCAGATAGAATAGTTCAAAATGAGTCGGAGCTTAGAAACGCAGTTGCCATTACTACTAAACCTGTGGTTATCGCTCTTGATAACGATATTGTGCTCACATCAACACTTTCTATTTCTGCTAACAAAGACATTACATTAACAAGTACGGCTGGCAAAAATTTTTTTAAATTAATTGGTGCCGATAGTGCAAATCCTTATTCTACTTTTCAAATGCCAAATGTGGCTGTTGGAACTACTATTGATGTTGAATCTGGTGGTGTGTTACGACTTGGCGGTATTATTGTAACTCACGAAAGTGGTTCAATTGGCAGAGGAGTGTATGTTAATGGTGGTGGCAGCCTTATCATGTATAGTGGTGAGATCTCAGGTAATTCGGCAAACATGTTTCTCCCAGTTGTAGGCAATTACTGTAGTACTGGTGGTGGTGTAGATAATCGGGGCGATTTTGAGATGCATGGCGGTAAAATTTCTAATAACAATGCTCCAGATGGTTATGGTGGTGGCGTAAACAATTACGGTAATTTTGTTATGTATGGCGGTGAAATTACTAATAACACAGCTAGCAGAAATGGTGGCGGGGTGTGTAATGGTTTGAGTGCTAATTTTGTTATGTCTGGTGGCCAAATTTCCAACAATAAAGTATCATCTGTTGAGTTTGGTTTTGGCGGTGGAGTATTTAACGGTGCCGTGTTTACTATGTTTATGGGGAAAATTTTTAACAATGAAGCTGTACATGGTGGAGGAGTATATGTAACTACGGGTAACATACATGCTGACATGACATGTGATGGCTCATTTAGTATGTTTGGTGGCGAAATTTCTGGTAACATTGCACAGTGGGGTGGTGGTGTGCAAAATACGGGTGTTTTTAGTATGTCTGGTGGTGTGATTTCTTATAATCAGGCTACTTATGGTGGTGGGGTATACATTACGCCGTATGATAGTAATTCGCCTAGGGTGTATATTTTTAGTATGTCTGGTGGTGTGATTTCTTATAATCAGGCTACTTATGGTGGTGGGGTATATAACTATTTTAATGGTAATTTTAGTTTGTCTAAAAATGGTGTGATTTCTGATAATATAGCTGAAGTTGGTGGAGGTGTATATAATGATGGTACATTTAGCAGACGTAATGGTGAAATTTCAGACAACACAGCTGAACAGTATAGCGACATATATTCTACTGATGATAACACAATTAGTGATGATAATACGTTTAACGATGATAATATAGTGGGTTATGTTGTGCTTGTAGTTGCACTAGTTGTTGTTAGTGTTATTGTTTGTTGTTTTTTCAGAAATAGGCTAAAATAGAAATAACTGTTAAATTGAACAAATATTCAAGTTCAAAATGGGGTAAATAAAAGCTATTTGCTTTACTATTTTGTTTAAACACTACTGCTATTTTTGTGTTGAAAAATAAAAAACGAGACAAATAACGCTTGGATCACCTATTTGAGCTTATGGTTTTCTTTGCGATTTACGTCATTAGACCTTAGGCGTAATTAGTGTTTGGTGGTGGGACATGTATTTTGTTAGTGTGCAGGTGTGGTGTTTGTGTTTTAAGTATTGAAGAAATGTATCATTTGTAATACATGTTTGAGAATAGTGAGTGCTCAAATAATTACGCCTAAGGTTTATTATTTTTTCCTGTTTGGCTAAAAAATAAGAATAGTTTGTTCTACTTTTATCATGGTCTTTATGGTTTTTTGATTTTTGTGTTTGTAGCTTTTTGATTTCTTACGTATATCTTCTGGAAAATGCGGGAAGGTAACCTGTTTGGCAGATTTAGTGTTGTGCCCTTGCTGGTTTTTGTGGTTGTAAATCTTTGTTTTGGTCGATAGCTTTTTTATTAGATGTGTTGCATGTGTTGTTAGGTTTGGTCTTTGAGTTTCGAAATTAAAGATAAGGATTTGCTTGGTAGAATTGGAAAGTTGAGAACTAAAAGTGGTATTGTAGAAACTCCTTTGTTGTTTCCTGTTATTAATCCTTCTGTGCAGCCGGTTTTGCCTCAGCGGTTAAAGGATGTTTTTGGTTTTGAGGCAGTAATTACTAATGCCTATATTCTTAAGAAGCGTTATCAAAATCGGCCTGTAGTTGAGGGTTTGCATAATTTTCTTAAATTTAATGGTGCTACCATGACGGATTCGGGTGCCTATCAAATTTTGGTTTATGGTGGCGTGGAGTATGATCAAAAGGAAATTGTTGCCTATGAGGAGGGTATAGGTACTGATATTGCTACTATCTTGGATATTCCTACAGGTTGGCGTGTGACTAAGGAGCAGGCGGCGCTTACGGTTGCTGAAACGCATCGGCGGGCTAAAGATTTCTTTAATCTTAAAACTCGTAATGATATTCTTTGGGTTGGTCCTGTGCAGGGTGGTAAGCATTTAGATTTGGTGGCTGCTAGTGCTAAAGAAATGGGTAGTTTGCCTTTTGATATTCATGCTTTAGGTAGTCCTACGGAGGTTATGGAGAATTATCGTTATGATGTTTTGGCGGAAATGATTTTGACTGCTAAAAAGGGTATTCCTATAGAGCGGCCTTTGCATCTTTTTGGTGCTGGTCACCCCTCCATGTTTGCTATAGCTGTTGCTTTAGGTTGTGATTTATTTGATTCTGCTGCGTATGCTCTTTATGCTCGTGAGGGTCGATACATGACTGAGAGTGGTACTTGGCGTCTTTTGGAAATGGATTATTTCCCCTGTACCTGTCCAAGGTGTGCTACAGAAACTCCGAAAACTTTGTTAACAAAGTCTGTAAAGGAGCGGGAAATCTTTTTAGCTGAACATAACCTGTGGGTTTGCATAGCTGAACTTAAACGTATAAAACAGGCTATTCGTGATGGTCGTCTTTGGGAGCTCACTGAAATGCGTTGTCATGCTCATCCTGCGTTGCTTTCTGCGTTAAAACGTGTAGTGCGGCATAAGGATTTTCTTGCAACTTTTAGTCCAAGTATAAAGAGTAGTGGGCTTTTTTATTTTGATCATGAGGGTCTTGCAAGACCAGAAATTACTCAATACACGAAGCGTCTTCTAACAAGATACACTCCTCCTGTAAACGCTAAAGTGCTTTTGTTGTTGCCGCAGACAAGAAATAAGCCTTTTCATAAAGCTCCTGAGATGAAAAAAATTCGTCAGGTGTTGCGTGTTTTGGGGCTTGAGCTCTTAGATAAAGTGCATGTTGCTGTTTTTTGTGCTCCTTTTGGTGTAGTGCCCCTGGAGCTTGATGAGGTTTATCCGCTCTCTCAGCATGAAACGGCTTTGCCTCTTGATAAAGAAACTATAGAGTATGTAGCAGAACAAAGTGTTGAGTATATAAGACAAATGTCCTATGGCGGGGTTACATTATTAAATGATTCTAAACTTTGGGGTAGTTACATAAAATTTGCTGTTCAAAAAGTCTGTGTTGAAAAAAGTGTTTGCTTTGAAATTGTTGAAGCTGGTCAAGTGAGTAGTAGGCAGCTTATAGATGATCTTAGAGTGGTTCTGCAAAAGCAGTTAAACGGTTTATAGTAACTTTTTCTTTTTTATTATTGCTATTGTTGTGTTTGTGGGTAAAGTTTGGTTTAGGGCGCGTTTTTTGTTTTTAGGAAATAGGTGTGTGGTGTGTTTTAGGTTGTGTTTCTTGTGTTTTGTGTTTTTTGGTAATTTTGTTCGTGTTTTTGTGTGGCATATTACATAAAAGTAAATAAGACTAAACGTATGATATAGTATTGTAACGGTGTGGTTTCTATCACATTCTTTCCACACTGTTACCGTGGGTGTGGCACCTCAACGTAGCATGACACATCATTCCATCTTCCACACCCACGCACCTTTATATTAAAAAAATTTATAACCTACAACACCAATAAATAACCTATGGGTGTAGGCCATAATTCATCACCCAACCCAACACACATATTTCACACCTCCAGACCTACACCCATACAGTCTCAACACAAAAAAATCAAACGCCTCATGTTACGTCACTAAACTAATGTTTTAACTCCCACGTTCTACAGAACTGCTTGCTACGTTGAAATATCTTGCCAAAATGTTTTTCACAAATGAAACTGTTTCTAAAAAACACCATAAATCATGATTATAGTTACTAAAAAACCCGATAGAAACCATGATTATAACAGTTACATACACGTTAAACCTAAACCTTCATTTAGACTTATTTGATACAACCGTATGTTTTTTAGTAAGACAAAATAATCTTTAAACACAACAACAAAAGGAGACACTCCATGGACACCTTATACGCCGATTTTCACATCCACACTGTTTACTCATCTGACAGCCTAATACAACCTAAAACCCTCATAGACATGCTCTTAGAACACAACTATGTAAAAGTTGCCGCCATAACAGACCATGACTCCACAAGAGCCTGCAAAGCAACCATAACCCTAGCCGCCGCCTACCCCGACATACTAATAATCCCCGGCGTAGAAATCACCACAACAGCCGGTGACATGCTAATATTAGGAACCGAAGAACTACCCCCAAAACCTTGGACTCCACAAAACGTAGCTGACTATGCAAAAACAATCGGAGCCGTCTCCATCATAGCTCACCCCTACCGCCTATACGGCATGGGCGACACCGCAAAAACTCTAAAAATAGACGCTATAGAAATACTAAACGGCAACTCTAGCACAACAGCAAACCAACAAGCCAAACAACTAGCACAAGAACTCAAACTACCCGGAACAGCCGGCAGCGATGCACACCAAACCTCTGAACTCTTCACCGTTTACAACAAAATCCAAGCAGACCTAAACATAGACAGCATACTACACGCCATCAAAAAAGGCCAAATAACCCCAACAACCCAAAACAACCTGTTTCCTTACAATAAAATATAACTTGGCAAACACCTAAAAAATACAGGTGAACTGCGTTTTTAAACTTTTAATTTAACGCTAACGACAAACTATTTTTCCATTTTATTGCTTTTATGTTTTTTATATGCTACGTTTTTACAAAAACAATAACAAGTCTCTTTTTTCTGTATTATAGCAATAAAATTGTAAAGAGTAACATCAAGTACTGTTTATTTTTCCATAGGCATTTGCGGTAAAGACGTGTGAAATCTTTTTGGCTCTATACTTGTTGTATCTGTTTTTCTTGGTGTTTTAAGTTATTTGCTATGTTCTAAAAAATAAGCTTTATTTTGAAGCAGTAATTTTTAATACTGTTATAAACAATTTAATATGCTTATTCAAGGTAGAGAGAAATTGGCGTCAGGTTTAGGAACTAAAATTGTGCTTACGGCTTCATATACTGAAATGAGTGATTTCGCTAATAGTCCTTTTATGGCGTTTGTGGGTGGTTTTGGAAAAGGGCCTATTCCTCTTTCTTATGTACGAAAAACGCTTTATCCACATAAACCCAAAAAGACCGATGGACAAGCTAGTTATGCGCCTTATGGCTTGCGCAAAGTTGAGTCTATTTTGCTTGAAGGCGGTTTTGCACGTGAAGATATAGCTGTTGTTTACCCTGAGGATTTAGACCACTTTATTGGTCCTAACACTAAAGTGTTAGGGATCTCTTCCATGGATCCTACTGGCATGGGTTATGTAAGTAAAACTTATAGTTCCATTGTAGGTGGCGGTGAACCTATGAATCGTATAGAGTTTCGCAAACTTGTTATGCATCCCGCTATCAAAAAGTTTAAGCCAACAGTTATTGTAGGCGGATATGGTTCTTGGCAACTTGAACGTCAAAAAGTTTCTGAGAGCTATGGTGTAGACTGTGTTTTAATGGGTGGTCGTCCCGGTCCTATTGTTGAGCTTTTCAAGAAGGCTGTAAATGGTGAAGCGATTCCTCGTATAGCAAAAGCTGATGAATCACTAAATAATTGGGATTATAATAAAGAAATGCCTCTTACCAAAAACGTTGCCATTCACGGGGCTGTTGAAATTTCTAAGGGCTGTGGACGGAATTGTCAATTCTGTACTCCTACTATGCAGCACAAAATTGACATGCCCCTTGAAAAAATTATGCACGAAGTTGCTCTAAGCGCCAAACAAGGCAGTGATCATATAACTTTAATCACTGAAGATTTGTTTCTCTACGGTCAAAAAGACCCCAATTTTGCTCCAAATAGTGAAGCGATACTTAAACTCTGTAAAAATGTCGCCGACTATCCCGGTGTAAAAAGTATACAGGCTGCACACATGTCCTTAGCACCTGTTTGTCATGATCAAAAAATGATTCGTGATTTAGCGGAAATTTTGATTGACAAAAGCTGGTACTCCTTTGGCGGAAAACCTATAATTACCGCTGAAACCGGTGTTGAAACCGGCAGTCCCCGTCTTATGAAGAAATACATGGCAGGCAAAATGTTACCCTATCAACCTGAACAGTGGCCTGAAATTGTTACTAACGCCTTTGGTATTCTAAATGATAATGACTGGTATCCTCTTGCAACTCTGATCATAGGGTTGCCTGACGAAAAAGAAGAAGACATGCTTCAAACCCTAGAGTTAATGGATGACTTAAAAAATTACAACGCTTTCTACGTGCCCCTCTTTTTTGTTCCTTTGGAAAACTGTGTTTTAATGAATAAACAAGGAGCAGAAATGGACTCTCTTTCCAAAGCACGATGGGACTTTTTTGTCAAATGCTGGGAATACAACATTAAAATCTGGAAACCAACCTTTTTAGAAAACAAACTCCGTAATCCGTTTCTGTATCAATTCTTTGATCGAGTAATCATTCCCTATTTTGGCAAACTTTTAGGTGCGTATTACAGCATAACAAGACGTGGCACCGGTGACCAATTTAAACAAGCCGTATATCAGCTAAGTCTTCCAATGCCAGATAACGGTCGAAGAACTAAAGGAAAAATAAAAACAGTATCTTAGGCAATGTCATTAACTTAGTGCGTACGGGGTTTGAGGCGTTTGTTAAGTGGTGTACTTGTATGTGCAAATATTGGGTTATGAACAGTTTTACATGTTAACC
>WQSY01000018.1 GCA_009787585.1 Candidatus Bathycorpusculum sp.
TGCCGTAACAAGATTCAATCCTGAAAAATTATGGAAAATAGAACCCTATTTTAAGCAATAACCAAAATCACACAGGACAATGTAAATTTGACTTGCTATATCGGCGAATGTTTTGTTTACGGGGAAACGTAATACTTGGAGAATTGAGTGTAAGTATTTGACTTTTCGTGCTAGGTTTAAGTGTTTGGCTCGTAGGGCGATTTGTTTTTCTAAATTGTTGGATATGCATAAGATTGTTTTTGGTTTGCTTGTAAACATGTTAGAATTTGGGTGCAAACTATTTTGATACATGACCCAAGTTTGTATTAATGAATTTTAAGTTGTGCGTTTTCAAAATGAGGTGCTGTTTGGCTTTTAATCATCAACCAATTTTTAGGTTGACAGCATTGGGTGTTTTGTGTAAGTTTAAGGCTAGAAGTGAGGAGGCGTTGATGGAGGCTGCGTCTACGGCTCTTGATTGTGTGTCGCCGGAGCTTGTTGCTGCTTGGTTTAAACACTGCAATTACACCCTCCCCATACAGTTAACTAAAAGTTAAACTGCTATATTTATTCAGTTGGTAGTTACAACAGTTAGTCTGACCTTTTCACTAAATTTTCATGCGTTTGACGTGAGATTGCTAAACGCGTAAAACACAAATGGATGCACCTGAGCAGAAGGGTCTTGAAAACCTACTAAACATCCTACTTATACGATACTGCAACAAACGGATCTATAAAGAGATGAAAGAAAAATACTTAAAGCAAAACAACGCTATAACTACAGTAACGATAACATAGACAAAGAAAGCTATACGATTACGGTACACAAGCAAATCTTTAAAACGACGGTCTAAACCAAAAAGTAAAACCTAAAAAAACACCAAAACCAATATCAGTTTAAATCACCGCAATATCGAAAATAGGTGTAAAAACAGTTTTGATAGGCGGTTTTATTTGGTCGGGAGAGCAGGATTTGAACCTGCGACAGCTCGGTTTCTGTGGCCTAGACAGGCTAGAATGAAGCCCACCATGGTAGACCTCTACAGCTTCTCCGTCCGTTAAGCAAGTTAACGGGCTCGAGAGCTCTGCCAGGCTGAGCTACCTCCCGCGAGATAATCTTTTCATAAAGACTAAGCGAGAGAATTTAAATTTATTGGATGTACAACAGTAAATATGTAATCAACTTAGCTGCTAACGTTAACGTTAACCGCGATACGCTGCTTTATGTTAACATTTAATTTCCCAACGTTTTTTTGTTATGTTAATGTACTATTTGTTGTCTGTTTTATACGATGTTTGTTTTTGTGGCCAATAAATTTAAGTCTCTAAATAATGTTCTTCTCTTGTTTGAAGGTTCTTGTATGCCGTATGATTTAGAAGAGCTTGAAAAGTTTCGTTTGTCAGGACGAATTTTACGTGAAGCCCGTGAAGAAATGCGGAGTTATATAAAGGAAAACATGTCTGTTCTTGAGGTATGTGAACGGGCTGAGACACTTATTCGTGCGAAGGGCGGGTTTCCCGCGTTTCCTTGTAATGTCAGTATAAATGAGGTTACGGCGCATTATACTTCTCCTCCAAACGATACAAGTGTAATTCCTGCTGGGTCAACAGTTAAAATTGACATGGGCGTACAGGTTGACGGTTATGTTACTGATACTGCGTTTACAGTAGCTTTTAATCCTGAAGGACGGAACATGACGGCAACCGCAGAACTTGCTCTAAAAACGGTAATTGACAATATTCACGATGACATGTCAACAGGTCATATTGGCGGTATAATTGAGACTGTTATACGTAATCACGGGTTTAAGCCTATAAGCAACCTTACCGGACATTCTGTGGGCAGATACTTAATCCATGCAGGAACTAGTATTCCAAATGTTGCCTCTTTAGCTGCCAATAAAGTATGTGTGGGAGATGTTTTTGCAGTTGAACCCTTCGTTACCCATTATGATGCCCTTGCACGTGTTGACGATAGTCCCCAGACCACGATATTTCGTATGGTTCGTGCAAAATCTGTTAAAACTGCTTATGCCAAACAAATGTTAAAGTATATAGAAACAAGTTTTCGAACACTCCCATTTGCTGAACGCTGGTTAACTAATATTGTACCCAAACAGCATCATGCTGAAGCGTTTAAAGAGCTTTTGCAGTCAAAAATTGTAACTAGTTATCCCGTGTTTATCGAAGCTAGCAGAAGACCTGTTGCACAAGCAGAACACACGCTTTTAATAAAAAAAGATGGCTGTGAAGTCTTAACCTAAAAACAGGTTAAACTTCATAGATTTTTTCTTTTTCTTTAATCTCTTTATAAACGCCAGTTATCATTTGTTTATGTTCTGGACATTTTGGACATACGTCAAGTTCTTTGAAAACAAAGTCGCCACGTTGAAATTCTCGACTTATTTTTGTACCACAGTTTTTACATTCAATGTATGTCATGACTTTTGGCACCTCAATTTTCATAGCTGCACTTCTTTGACTATTTTGGTGAAGACTCACTATTGACATAACTATCCCAAATATGCCAATTATAGCTAGAAAACCTGCCGGAGGAATCATGTTTTGTGTGTATGCGTAAACAGCGCTAATCAGTGCCACAATAGATAGACTCATAGCTATTAGAACTATCAATATTAGATAGGTTGAAATTTTGTTTGCAGTTGTTGTTTGTTTTTGTGTCATATTTTTCCCTCTGTGTGTTTCTATTTTTATTGTCCTACTCCAATGCTGTTGCCTACGCCAAAGATAATTACAGTATCGCCCTCTTTTGTGCGTTCTACGACTAATTCTCGTACACGTTCAATTGCTTTGTCTGCGGCGTTATGAATTTCTTTGCGCATTGGTGAAACGGCATCGCCTATGTCTTCTTTGATAATAATTGCGTTTATTGGAATTTTGTATTTAACCAGTTTTTCTTCAATTTTAAATGCGTCTACACCTGGACCGCCAATTGCTGAGCCTATGCCTTCTGATACATCACCAACGTTTTCTCCTTCAAGTTTTAAGCCTGCGTCAATCATGATAAGCATTGCAATTTTGCCTTCGTTTTCTTCAATGATTGTTTCTATAGCATCTCCGGGTTTACCAACGTTTCCACCTGGACCTTCTGCTTTCATAATTAAAGCTGTACGACCTTCAAATGGAACGCTTGCAACAACGCAATCTTTGTGAACTTTACGTATTTCTTGACCAAGCATCAGTTTACTTGCAATTAATGGTCCAACACTGTCGCCTATTGGTTGACCAAGTGAGAAAGCTTTTAATGCTGCTGAGTAAGCTTCTGCTTCTTTCATGACAATGGGTAAAATCATTTGTAATTGCATAACTACATAAAGACTCATTGTTTTTTTGCTTTGAATGTAGTAGTGACGCACTATTTTGTAGATGTAATTTAATGCCATCGCTGCTTCAAGAGTGTTTTCCATATTATTTAACTGTGTACCTTCACATTGTGGCGCTATGATTTTCACATCATCTTTTATACGCTGGTCTCGTACGTCAAGTATATGATCAAGTTTATCAACAATACCTGC
The DNA here is from genome assembly GCA_009787585.1 of Candidatus Bathycorpusculum sp. Classification (GTDB taxonomy): domain Archaea; phylum Thermoproteota; class Bathyarchaeia; order Bathyarchaeales; family Bathycorpusculaceae; genus Bathycorpusculum; species Bathycorpusculum acidaminoxidans. Next base: position 3,516 of record WQSY01000018.1, read on the forward strand.
TGGATCCATACCCTGAGGACTAATTGTAAAATAATCCAGACATCTATCCACACGTGGTGCAATATCCACTGTTGATTTACCCACTTCTTTTAAGGTGTCAATAGCATTTTTACGCCCTTCATCTTTAATGTTTTTAAGCTTGAGCAAACTGCCCTCTACATCTTTCATCATCACACGCATTTGAAGCCTCTGACCGTAAAACATTATGACAAAGAAGAATCCTACAGTAAATAATTGTAAAATAGCTTGCCAACCAACATCTCCACCAAAGCCAAAAAATTGGTTAGAATGAATGTTTACTTTTGTAGATACTTGAGATACTATATCACTTACGGGAATTAAACTCACGTTTTACACCACTTCTCAAAAAACTATGCCTGCTCAGTTATAAATATATGCTAAATAGGCTCCTTAAACTTATCTCAAAATTAGAATAAGTAGGTAGCCAGCTTTCCCGATTTCACGCGGCCGAAGACCGCACTACAGTTGGGAACGGAACACGGTTTAACTTCTGAGTTCGGAACGGGATCAGGTGGAACCCGCGCCCTCTGGCCGGCAAACCTACAAAAACATTACCAATCCAACTTATAAACATTCATTTCCAAAATCACTCTTCCATTAAGCCATCTGCTTCCATTTTTACCTATACAAACAATAACAGATTTGAAAACTTTTTCAACAACATAACTATAAACGTTAATTCAAAAAATAAAAGAAAATGTTGTTTAGTCTGTGAGGCTATATCCTCTTTTGGTGACCATTTTATTGTTGATTATTTTTGTTGAAGAGTTACCTATCACGATGGTGGTTACCATGTCTATTTCTTCGTTTAACAAATTTTTTAGAGACGTAATTTTTGATTGCTGCCCTTCTCTTCCCACTTGTCTAACAATACCAATTGGAGTATCTGGATTTATGTATTTTATCATAATCTCATAAGCTTTTATCAGAGGTTCAATTCTGCCCTGACTTTGAGGGTTATAAAGCACTATGGACATGTCTGTTTGTGAGACTAATTCTAGCCTTTTTTCAATTTTTTCCAACGGCGTTAATAAGTCGCTTAGACTGATTACAGCGAAATCACTAATTAATGGAGCGCCCAATATAGCTGAGGCTGACGAAGCGGCTGTTATGCCCGGTATAATTTCTATGGGAACTTGCGTTTTTTCTTGGTCTGCTACTTCTAGAATTATGCCTGCCATGCCATAAACGCCGGGGTCTCCGCTGCTTACCATGACTACTGTATGATTTTCATTGGCTTTTTTAACAGCTATTTTGGCTCTTTCTACTTCTTTACCCATTGTTCCTGAAATAATTTCAGCATCTTTACGGACAATGTCTTGAATTAGTTTAATATATGTTCCATAGCCCACAACTATGCTGGCTTCTTCAATTGCTTTACGTGCTTTAGTGGTCATATGTTCAAGGTTGCCAGGACCTATACCCACTACACTTATTTGCCCTCGGCTATTGCTACTGTTGTCCCGTTTAATTTGATTTTTTTGAGTATCAGACTTGAATTTTTCCCTGCCATTATTAATGCTACTCGTTCACAAACTCCTCCAACACCAATTTTTTCTCGAACCAGTTCTGAGTCTGGTGATAAATCTGGATGACTTAAACTACGTAATGCTTCGACACTTAAAAATTCCAATGGTACATTAAACAATTTAGCAGTATCTATCATTGCTGCAGAGTCCCGTTTAATGTCCACACTAGCAAACATGTTAATCCGTTCTGCGGACAAACCAACGATTTCCAAAGCAGCATTTACCGTCTCAACTAAATGATCACTATGAGAATTTTTGCGACAACCCAACCCTACAACAATATTTCTTACCTTAAGCAAAGTACACGGTTTACCCAAATCCTCAAGTTCTATCAAATCTTTAGTTACAATAACTCCCGCGTCATAACTCTTAACAATTTTCACGGCCTCTTCTTTGGTACCTACATGTTTTACATAAAAACTATCTATAACGTTAAGGGGAATTTTTACATCTCCCACTAAAACTAGGACAACTTTTTCGCCGTTAACAATAGCTGCATTAACTGGTGCTAAACTTTTGGGGTTTTCAATAGTTAAATGTAAAAGTTTTGCGAGCTCATCAACACTTTGTTTTCCCATGGAATCAGATGCGGTGGTAACAACGGGCGTTGCTCCTATGCCTTTAGCTATAATTTTAGTTAACTCATTAGCGCCCCCATAATGTCCTGAAAGCAAACTTATCACATGTTTTCCTGTAGCATCCACCACAATTATTGCCGGATCGGACAGTTTACTTTGAATATAAGGCGCCACGGCGCGAATTATTATACCCGTCGCCATAACAGCAACAATAGCATCCACTTGGCTATAATTATTTTTAATGAACTCTCCAACTTTACCCTCTAATTCACAAACGCCATCTTGTATGTATTTTTTAGGGGAAAAAATAGAGTTTTTTAAGCCCTCTCTTTCAAGAGTCTGTCCTATGTTTAGGGCTGTTTCTACGCCGCGACGTGTGATGGCGACAACGGCTATGCCCCTAGGGAACATTTAACTCCTCACCTTTGCGAAAGCCAGTTGTAAATGTTGGATCATACAGTTTTGATAAATCATAGGCTTTTGGGTTCATAACTTTTCCTACGAAAATCAAAGCAGTCTCTGTAATCCCTGCAGCTCTAACTTTCTCTACGATATCAACTATAGTGCCCGTGACAATTTTTTGCTCAGGCCATGTAGCCTTATACACCACAGAGACGGGTGTATCTTTTGGATAACCGCCTTTTTGTAGTTCAACCATAACTTTTGCTATGTGAGGAATGCCTAAAAAGATAACCATAGTTGCCTGATGCTGTGCCAACTTACTTATGCTCTCAGCTTCAGGTACAGGTGTTCTACCTTCCGGCCGAGTTATGATAACTGTCTGAGAAATATCGGGTAACGTTAACTCACGATTTAACGCTGCTGCGCCGCCAAGTAGACAGCTTATACCGGGAATGCGAAAATATTCTATGCCTTCCCTGTCAAGGCCGTCCATTAACTCTTGAATGGCCCCATAAAAACTGGGGTCTCCATCGTGTAGTCGAACAACGTTTTTTCCTGCTTTAATGCCCTCTGACATAACATTTAGCATTTCTGGCAGACCCATTTTTGCGCTATCATGTAGTTTTGCTGTTGATTTAGCATATTTTAGATATTCTGGATTTAGAAGAGAACCTGTGTAAACTATTACATCGGCCTGTTCAAGGTAGCGTTTACCTTTTAACGTAATTAATTCCGAATCACCTGAACCTGCTCCGATAATTACAACTTTATTCATCGCTACGTACCACATTACCTTTATTATTTATAATATATTTTTTCTTTACAATAGCAATTGTAAAATAATCCTCATTAACATTCCAATTTAATACATCACAAAGCTTACCAACAGTTACTGTTTCATTTGGCATACTGCAACGGCGAACAATTGCAATGATACTGTTATCTTTAAAGCCTGCACGTTTTAAAACTGGAGCTAACTCTTTTAGACGGTAAGCGCATTTTATAAAAACCAAGTTTTCAGAACATTTAGCAGCCTGTTCAACTAGTTTTTCATCAAGTTCTGAGGGAATAACTGTTATAAGCTCTTCTTTTTCTGCTAAAGGAATTCTAGCACTTGTAGCACAAGCATTAAAGGCGCTAACTCCTGGCGTAATTTCAAGGATCACGTTTGGATGGTTTTCTTGAAGACTTTGATATAGATAAATAAACGTGCTGTAAAACATTGGATCTCCAAGAGTAATAAAAACCACCGTTTTATCCATGCTAACTTTTTGAGCAATGAGATTTGCATTTTTATCCCAAAGTTCTTGGTTGCTAATGTCATCTTTAGTCATAGGAAAAATGAGTTCCCACATTTCCGGCTTAACTCTACGTTCCTCAAGAATTGACTGAATCATTGTAACTGCAAGACTTGGCTTGTCAATATTAGCTTTTGGAATACAAATAATGTCTGCTGTTTGTAATGCCTTTACAGCTTTAATTGTAATTAATTCCGGGTCGCCTGGACCTACACCTATGCCGATAAATTTGCCTACCATTGATTTACACCTATTGATGCTGAAACAATTGTAATAGGATTTCTTGCTAACATCATAGTGCCGCTTTTAATTTGTTTTCCTCTAGATACCGAAATATGTGTAATATCCAAGTTTTTGAACTCTAACAGTTTAAGCTCATCAATAGCTGTTATTGCTGTCTCTAAAAGAATTGAATTAACTACAATTCTCCCGTTAGGCTTAAGTTTAGTTTGTACAGCACGAAGAATCTCTCGTAAATTCATAGTTCCACCAATTAACACGGCATCAGCATCAGGAAAATCTGCTAAACCCTCGGGAGCTTTACCTCGTTTTACAACAACAGTATTTTGAACACCAAACTTTTCAACATTACTCTGAGTTAACTTTACTGCAATCTCATCCTCGTCAAGAGCGTAAACTTTTCCCTGAGGACCTACTTGTAGTGCCGCCTCAACTGTTAAACCACCTGTACCGCAGCCAACATCAATAACTATGTTGCCCTCCTTTAAACGAGCTTTAGAAATTGTTAAAACACGCACCTCCTCCTTAGTTGGCCCGGGCACATTTTCATCTGTAATAAAGTATTCATCAGGTATACCAGGTGTTTTATAACTCCAATTTTTCACCATTTTATATCTCCTCCTCAAGTTTTGCTTTGATAACCATTACACATAATGATCCAAAGTCTGTCGTCAAAATTCTCTCTAAACTGCTCTTTGTAATTTTTTCATCGTTTAAAGTCAAGCTTTCACAGATAATCACAGATGTCTTTGGGTTAAACCCCTCTTCAATAAGATAGGTGGCAATTTTTTTTGGCGTAAAAGTTTTTGCATCTGGCAGCAGTATAACATTTCTGCCTGCTTTCAGGTAAGCTATTAACTGGTCTTTTTTTGCATCACTTATGTTACCTTGATGAAATGTAAGCAAACCCATTTCATCCCAGTTTAAACAAAGTTTGGCTGCACATGCCTGAACTGCACTTACTCCTGTAACTATGTTAATTTCTGAGGGGGCAATAAATTTAGTGTTTAAAATCGATTTAAGTAATCCTGAAAAACCAGGATCACCTGTTGATAAAATAGCTACGTTTTTGCCGTTTTTAGTTGACTCAACTGCGTATTTGAGCAGTTCATTTAGGTTTTTGGCTGTTAATGTACAAGTTTCGCCGTGGATGTCTTTTTTAAATAGGTTAAGACTACGTTGTGCGCCTATTACTATTTGGGCTTCTGAGACAGTTTTATGCGCTAGGGGCGTAACATAGTCTGCGCTGCCCGGTCCGGTGCCTACTATGTTAAGTTTAACCATGGCGTGTGCTCCTTTGCAGTTTTGTCCATACCTAAAATTTTGCCGTCCATGGCAACGATAACTATACTTATTTTAATTTTGTTATCTACTCTATCACTGACACGCTGGTTAACTCGGGTAGCAATGCTGTTGTATGTTTTTTCCAAAATATTTGTCAGTCTTAGAATTTCTGAGGCTTCATCTGACGTGTTAGCTACTAATAATTGATTAATTATCTGTGTTGATGCCCCAACAGCTCCCGCGTAGGCTGCGATAACCTCATTACGAGCATCCCCCGTTTTGTGGTGAGTGTTGAAAATGTTTGCTGCTAACTTTACCATTTTGCCTGAATGACCTATAAATATGATCTCTTTAACGTCTTTTTCAACAGCTTTATCTAACATGTAACCTACAAAGTCGCCTGTTTGAACAATAGCGTCCTCTGGGACTTTGAAATTTTCTTTAGCAATTTTTTCACCTATGTTACCGGGAACAAAAACTATTTTTTTATATCCTCGCGCAATAGCAACATCAATTTGAGGTACTAACGAACGTCTACACGCTTCAAGGGATAACGGTTTTACAACACCTGTTGTTCCCAAAATGGAAACGCCACCTTTAACGCCTAATTTGGCGTTTGTTGTTTTTTTAGCAATATTTGCTCCTTCAGGTGCACTTATAATTATCTCTGCGCTTTTATCCTCTGGGAGAACTTCTTTTACCGCCTCAGTTATCATAACTCTTGGAACAGGATTAATTGCCCCCTCACCTATTGGTATCTGTAAGCCTGGTTTAGTAACCACTCCAATGCCTACACCGTTTTTAATGACTATTTTAGTGGTGGCATTGTTTGTAATTTTTACAGTGGCTATGATTTCCATTTTGTCAGTGGCGTCTATGTCTTGGCCTGCGTCTTTTACAACAACGGCTTCTGCAGTGTTCTCAGAAAGTTTTCGACTGGATTTTACGGGGATTTCAAAGCGTAAACCAATAGGTGTAGGAATTACCACACAGTTAACTGGTTCTTTTAGAGCGGTTATAACTGCCGCTTTAGCTGCTGCGGCAGCAGTGGCACCCGTTGTTATGCCATATTTAAGAAATCTTGCCATAATATTCCCCTTTAACCGTAAAGTTTGCCTTCTGCAAGAGTAAGCAACGCGTTAAAAATAGAAACAGCAATAGTGCTGCCTCCTCTGCGTCCCCGAGTTATCACGTACGGTATAGGTAATTTTTCAACTGCCTCCTTAGATTCTGTGGCGCCTACAAAACCAACTGGAACTGCAACAATTAACGCTGGTTTAACTTTGCCTGCATTAATTTGATTTGTTAATTCAAATACTGCTGTTGGAGCATTGCCTACAAGAACAATTGCGCCATCTAAATTATCTTTTATGGCTAATCGCATAGCAGATGCTGAACGTGTTAAGCCTTCTTCTTTAGCAAGAATTATTGTTCTTTCATCATTCATATAAGTGTAAATTTGGCTGCCAAATTTTTTTAGACGTGCCTCATTTATTCCTGCTTTTACCATTTTAACGTCCGTTACTACTTTTGCGCCTGCTTTAATTGCCTCTACGCCTGCTTTAACAGCATCATCGCTTATTACTAAAAGTTTGGCAAATTCGGGATCAGCGGTTGTGTGAACTACTCTTTCAACGATGGAAATTTTATCTTTTGAAAGTTTTGCTAAATCGTCGCCGATTGCTTGCCGTATAAGCATCATGCTTTGGTCTACAATTTTACCTGCGGCAGAAACTGAATAGGCATCCATGACTTCAACATCTTTTTTTACTTCTTGACCTAACGCTTTAAGGGCTTTCTCTTCTAAAATCTCTGCAATACGCTCATCACTGCCTATCGGTTCACCATATACAAGTTCAATGCCCTTAGCTTTTAGATTAGGTTCTTTTTCTTTCATACCTATAAGACTGGGAATATCTTCCGTAGTATGAATTCCAGGTGCAAGAAATGCGGGGATTAACACAATTTTGGATATACCTTTCTCTGTAACAATATCAACTGCTTCATTAACTGTTGGTGTGTCACGTACCATAAAAGCAATTTCTACTATTTTGAATTTGCCACGGTTGCGTAACATATTGGCTATTTTTTCTAGATTTTCTCTGTTATGAGGCAGTTTGCTGCCATGTCCAATTAGGATTAAACCCATGTCATTATTTGGTATCTTTGTCAACAATATTACTCCCCTCTTTATCAAACAGCTTTATTGCAATATTAATTGCTTCCCTATCATCCTTACTAGCTGCTATGCGCAGATTTTCGATGACTGGTAAAAAAGTTTGTTTAAGGAGAACACTGGTCAAGTCGTCAATAATTTTGCGTTTTTTATCATCAACAACCCCTAACTTGTTAATTGCCTTAGATAACTCTGTCTGTCGTATATGCTCTGCATCAGATAGAAGTGCTGATATAATTAATCGTACTGAGAGTTTTTTTAAGTCATCATCAAGTATGACTAATTCATTATCAATCATTTGGCATGCTGCTTCAACACATTTTTGACGTTCAGCCAAGTTTTTCTCCGCAATAAGGTGTAAATCATCTATGGTGTAGAGTTTTACTTTCGGTATTTCCTGAACAGTTTTTTCAACATTAAGTGGATTAGAAATGTCAATAATAATTAAATTGTTTTGACTTGTACGTTGACTCATACTGTGAGAAACAATGCCTTTAGTTAACAAAAGGTGTGGTGCTGATGTGGCACATATAACGACGTCAGCATTTACCAAAACCTCTTGAAACTCGTCAAATTTTACTGCTTTACCCCCAAGATTCTCTGCCAAAGTTACTGCACGAGAGTATGTGCGATTAGCAAAGAGAACGGGGCTTAAGCAGCGTCTAGCTAAAGATTTAGCTACTATAGTGCCTGTTTCACCCGCGCCCATGACTAGAATTTTTTTATCTTTTAAATTGCCTATCAAGTTTGCTGCTAACTCTACTGATGCCGCACCAACTGAAACTGCGCCTTTGCTAATGCCTGTTGCATCTCTTATTCGTCGTCCCACGGTCATTACACGGTTAAATAAGTGTTTAAGAATTGGGCCCAAAGTTTTAGCTTTTTCAGCTTCTAAATAGGCCTCCCAGATTTGATTAAGAACTTGTTCTTCTCCAATAACCATAGATTCTAATCCTGATGTTATTCGCATCAAGTGTTTGTATGCTTCATGATCAAGCGCGGTTTCTATGGCGTTAAATGCTTCCTCATAGTGTGCTGAGCGTTTAGCTAAGCGTTGTTTAGCATTGTTTAATGTTTCTTCTCCTTTTTCACTTACAAGATACAATTCAATACGGTTACACGTTTGAAGAAGTAAACATTCTGCAACATTTTCCATAGCCTGTAGTTCAGTTAGTGCTTGTGTTTTGTCTTTAAACACTACTGACTCCAGTAATGGAACGCGAGCTGTCTTGTGAGTTATGCGTATGTTAATTATATGGTCTGTCTTTGTTGAGGAATGCATGGTTGGATAAACCATGCAACTTTAAATATAAGCTTTCCGTAAATTAGCTTTGGAGAGCTTTTGGTGTCAATTCAACGAAGAATAGGTTTAGCGTATCTTTCTGGTGCTTTACCCTGTTTTGAAGACTTTGGGAATTTACCTACTGATTTAGTACCTGAAAAGGGTCTTATAAATGGAAAGCCTGCCAGTGAAGTTTTAGATATGTTAATTCTTCCAAGTGGCAGTTTACTTGAGTCTCAAAGTGTTAGTCCTGCTGTTTCAGGGGAAATTTTAAAGATGTCTGCAGCAGGTAAATTTGTTCTCGGTATAGGTTCAGGTCTTCAGGTATTAGCGAAACAGACTATTAGAGATTCATCTACTGACTCTATTATGCGTAAAGGCTTAGGTTTAATAAATGCTACCATTCAACCGCTTATTTGTACTGACCAAGTTAAAGCTCATATTATTGATAAAAGCTTTTTAGGCAATGACGTTGATGTAGAACTTTCCGGTTTCCATTGTCATACCTACGGTAAAACAATTCTGCATAGCGATTCTAAACCTGTACTAGTTTCACATATTGAACATGCAAATTATCGTAAAGCACCTCAAAACCTAGTTTCTGGCATTGCTAACAAAGAAGGCAATATTGTAGGTCTTCTTGTACATGCTCTACTTGATCAAAATCCTGCAATTATAGCAGGTATAACAAAATCTTTAGATATTGATCCCTTAGAGTTACAGGAAATTCGAAAGGCTAACGCAAAACTGACCTTAGAGATAAAAAACGAAATAGGCATAAACACTAGTATTCAGCCTGCAAAGTTAGCTGTTAAAAAAGCACCTGTAATGGTGTTGATTACGGCTTTGGGTAGTGGTTCTGGTAAAACTTTTCTTGTTACAGGTATGGCGGGCGCGTTGCGAAAGAGAGGTTATAATGTGGGGTTGATTAAGGTTGGTGGAGATGTCCGCGATTCTGTGCCTGCTCTTTATTTGGTTAAAGCGCCTATGAAGCGTTATTGTTCCATTAAAATTAGTGAGAGTGGTTGGACTCCTGTTCATGAATCTATTAAACAGGCTTGTGTGGAGCATGACTTTTTGTTTGTCGAGGGTGCTATGAGCGCCTTTACAGGTTTGCTTAATAGCAAAATAAGTCGTCCTGCCTCTACTTTAGAGGTTGCTGCCTCCTTGGGAGCACCCGTTATTGTTGTTGTTACCTGTGATAAGGAAGGTGTTGAGGGTGGATTAGTTAATGTTTTAAATTATATTAATGTGTTAAAATTATTAGGGGTTAATCCTGTAGGTGTGATTCTAAATAAAATGAGCACCAGTTATCTCACTGAGGAGGATAAACTAACTATACAGCAGGCCTTTAAGAATGTAGATGTTAAGGTTATAGGTGTGGTGCCTAGTCTAAAGTTTGAGCGCAGAGAAATGATGATTCCTGAAGTGGAAATTTGTTATACCACTTTTTGTTCTCAAGCAGTAGATGTTGTTGAGCGTTACATAAATCTTGACCAACTTGTCGAGTTAGCTAAGACGCCTAAACAAGTTAACGTTGACTATACCGTTTTTGTTGAAAAATTTAAAAAACTCTTAACTAACTATTCTTACAATTTTTCTTAAGCTGAGGCTGATTTGATTGTTTATGGATTTTAAAGTTGATGGAAAAACTGTTATGATTATTGGCGGTGGGTTTGAGAGTTATCGTAAGCTTCAAAATTTTCTTGACAGTTCTGCAGAGATTACTGTTTTTAGTAATGAATTTTCTGAAGATATAAAAACTCTTGCAGCACAAGGAAAAGTTTGTTTGTCTCAAATTTACATTACAGATGTTCAAAAATTTATGGTTCACTTAACTATAAAGCCCGATTTAGTGTTAGCAGTTACCAATGATTATGCGTTAAATGTTCAGCTTGTCTTGGCAGCTAAAAAGTTGGGCTGTATTGTGTATTGTGTATCGGATCCTTCTTTAAGTGATTTTATTTTGCCTGCTGTAGCTAGAGTAGGAGACGTTAAAATTGCGGTTTCTACCAGTGGTAAAAGCCCCGTAGTGGCTAGAATGTTACGGCAGCGTATTGAACGTCTTGTTACGGCTGAGGATTTATTAGAGATTGAATTGCAGGTTTATCTGCGAAAGGTGCTTAAAAACTGCGAGACAGATCAGCGAGTGCGTAGTAAACTTTTGAACGAGATACTTAATAACGTTGATATTAAACAAGCATTAAATGAGGGTAAGCTTTATGTGGCTAAAGCGTTATCCCTCAAGCTTGTACAAAACAAAGAGGCTACAATGTCATGAGCTTTCCAAATGTACGTATGAGAAGACTCCGCAGAACTGAGGCGATGCGGACTATGTTAAATCAAATTCGAATTCAACCAAGTAATCTAATTTACCCTGTTTTTGTTGATGAAGCTCTCTCAGAGCCAGAACACATTACTGCAATGCCCGGTTACTTCCGTTGTCCTCTTGATCAAGTTATTCAGGAGGGGCAAACTGCGCTTGAACAAGGGATAAAGAGTATACTTTTATTTGGTATACCTGCTGAAAAGAATGAGTCAGGTTCAGGTGCATACGCAAAAGACGGTATCATACAGCAAGCTACACGTAAGCTTAAAGACCACTTTAAAGATGAGCTTATCATAATGGCTGATGTATGTTTATGTGAGTACATAAACCATGGTCACTGTGGTATAATAAAAGATGGAGACATTCAGAATGATAAGACTCTAGAGCTTCTAGGAAAAACGGCGGTTAGTCAAGCAGCTGCAGGTGTTGATATAGTTGCCCCCTCTGCTATGATGGATGGGCAAGTTGGTGCTATTCGTGAAGCTTTAGATGAAGCTGATTTTGATCAAACCGCTATTTTGGCTTACTCTGCCAAGTATGCATCGTCTTTTTTTGGGCCATTTCGTGAAGCTGCGGACTCTGCGCCAAGATTTGGTAACCGTAAAACTTATCAGATGAATCCCGGTGGCGTTAAGGAGGCTTTGCGTGAAATTGAGCTTGACATAAATGAGGGTGCTGACATGGTAATGGTTAAGCCTGCTTTAGCATATTTGGATATTTTAAGTCTTGCTAAAACTACTTTTGATGTACCTATCGTTGCTTACAATACTAGTGGTGAGTATTCATTGGTTAGGGCTGCTGCTTTGAATGGTTGGGTTGATGAACAAGCTGTTATACATGAAATATTGACAAGTATTAAGCGTGCAGGTGCTGACATGATTATTACTTATCATGCTAAAAATGTAAACGCTTGGTTGAACTATACTTGAGTAAAAGTAACTCTTCTTGTTCTTTAGCACTCTTTGAGCGTGCAAAGAAAATTTTGCCTGGGGGCGTAAATAGTCCTGTTCGGGCGTTTGTGCCTTATCCTTTTTTTGTCAAGCGTGCTATGGGGTCTAAACTGTTTGATGCTGACGGTCATGTTTACATTGATTACTGTAATGCTTACGGGGCTATGTTGTTTGGTCATGCATATCCAGATGTTATGGAAGCTGTTAAAACGCAGCTTGCCAATGGTACTCTTTACGGGGTTCCAACTGAGCAGGAAGTAGTTTTTGCAGAATTAATTAAGCAGGCTTCTCCTTGCATGGAAATGCTGCGACTTGTTAACACTGGAACAGAAGCTACCATGCACGCTGTTCGTGTAGCCAGAGGTTATACTGGGCGTAGGAAAATTGTAAAATTTGAAGGCTGTTTTCACGGTTCTCATGACAATGTACTTGTCAAAGCGGGTTCAGGTGCTGCAACATTTGGTGTTCCAAACTCTTTGGGTATTCCTGATGAGACCACAAGAAACACTATTGTTTTACCATACAATGATATAGCCGCGGTAGAGGCTGTGTTGGAACAGGAAGGTAATGAAGTAGCGGCCATAATTGTTGAGCCTGTTCTTGCAAATGTTGGTTTAATTTTGCCAAAAACCAATTACTTAGCGGCTCTGCGAAAATTGACTGTTAAATATGGAGTTGTGCTTATTTTTGATGAAATTATAACGGGTTTTCGTCTTGCATTAGGTGGTGCTCAAGAATACTTTAACATCACGCCTGATATGGCTACTCTTGGTAAAGTGCTTGGAGGTGGTTTTCCAGTGGCGGCTTTTGGAGGTAAGGCCGAAATTATGCAAACTGTTTCGCCTGTTGGGGGTGTGTATCAGGCGGGAACTTTTAGTGGTAATCCCGTGTCAACAATAGCGGGCTCTACAATGCTATGTCTCTTGTTGCAGAAAAGAAATGAATTGTATCCTCAACTAGAAAAGACTGCCTGTGAGTTAAGTAAAGCCCTTGTTGATCTGTCAAAAAACTATAAACTGCCTACTCAAATTTGTAACATAGCCTCACTGTATCAAATATTTTTTACAGACCAGCCAGTTACTGACTATGCCTGTGCTAAATTTTCAAATATTAAAATGTTTAATGCATATTTTCATGAACTCTTAAAACACGGTGTGTTCATTCCTCCCTCTCAGTTCGAAACATGTTTTACTTCCATTGCTCATTCATCTAAAGATATAAGTGGTACCATTGAGGTTTTTGATAAAGCCTTGGCGGTAGCCTCAAAGGTAGAGTAAACTATGATTTACACTGTTGGTACTCGTGGCAGTAAATTGGCTTTAGCTCAAACGAATCGTACGCTTGAGCAAATTCGGCAAAAACATCCTGAAGTAGATTTTAAGCTTAAGATAATTAAAACTGAAGGTGATAAAGAGCATGGTAAACCGCTTTTTAGTATTGATGCTAAAGGTATTTTTGAGCGGGAAATTGATCAAGAAGTTGCCTCAGGTGAAATTGATTTTGCTATTCATAGTTTAAAGGATGTGCCCATTGTGGAGCATACAACAGGGACTGTTCTTGCGGCAGTTCCTAAGCGTGATTCTCCCTGTGATGTTTTTATTTCTAAAAATAATGTTCGGCTTGAAGATTTGTCCAAAGGTTCTGTTGTTGGCACCGGTAGTTTACGGCGGTTAGCTGAAATTAAATATGTTAGACCGGATTTGGTTGTTGAGCCTATACGTGGTAATGTGGATACGCGAATTAGTAAAGTGCAAAATGGGGAATTAGCGGGGATTATTATTGCAGAAGCAGGTCTTGAGCGTATGAATATTGCAAGTCAAATGTCTCAGAGGTTATCTTTGGATTTGTTTCCGTCTGCTGCGGGGCAGGGTTCAATTGCTTTAATGGTAAAAGAGGGTAACACCGATTTGTTGAAACTTTTGCAGTCTGTTGAGGATAAGGTTACGCGTGCTGAAGTTACTGCTGAACGTAGTTTGGTTTTAAAACTTGCCGGTGGTTGTCGTGTACCTATAGGTGCGGTTAGTCAAGTTGTAGGTGACACTTTAACGATTTTGGGTTCTATTTATTCTCTTAATGAGTGTAAAAAAATTTTTGCCTCTGCTAAGGGTTTGCTTTCTCAAGCGCGAGAATTAGGTTTCAAAGTTGGTGAAGAGTTAATAGTTCAGGGTGCAAAAGATTTTGAAAAGGAATGGCGTGAAAAGTATGGTGCATGGTAAAGTTTATCTTGTCGGTGCGGGTCCGGGGGATCCTAAATTGTTAACGGTAAAAGCTGTGGAGGTAATTAAAATGGCTAATGTTCTTATCTATGACCGTTTAGGTGTCTCTGATGATGTTTTAAACATGGCTCCCGTTGAGGCTGAGCGTATTTTTGTAGGTAAACGTACAGGTTTACATGAGGTGCCTCAAGATCAAATTACTCATTTAATTATTCAGAAAGCTAAAGAGGGGGGTGTTGTGGTGCGGTTAAAGGGTGGTGATCCATTTGTTTTTGGTAGAGGTGGTGAAGAAGTTGAAGCCCTTGTTGTTAACGGTATATCTTTTGAGGTTATTCCAGGTATTAGCAGTAGCATTGCAGCGCCCATGTATGCGGGTATACCTTTAACTCATAGAGATTACGCTGCATCTGTAGCTATAATTACAGGTCATCGCGCAGGGGATGCTGAAAAACATGTTGACTGGGTAAAAATTGCTCACGCTGTAGACACTATGGTAATTTTAATGGGTGTAGAGTCTTTGGAAGGTATTGTAGATAAATTGCTTACCGGTGGAATAAGTCCTAATCGTTCAGTTGCAATGGTTGAATCAGGTACTCTTCCTCAACAACGTACCATAATAGCTACTTTAGGTACAATTATTGCTAAATCTAGGGAAAATAATCTAAAACCTCCTGCAGTTATTATAATTGGAGAAGTAACTACGTTAGGACGTAAATTAGCATGGTTCAAACAGCCCCTACATTAAAAGGCAAAACCGTTGCCCTAACGCGCCCTACAGGTCAAGCTGAAGAGGCAGGGAAATTAATTAAAGAAAAAAACGGTGTTCCGTACTATATACCTGCCATTGAAATAAGGTCTCTTAGCAACTCTGAGCCTGTAAAGCAATTTATAACTGAGCTACAAACAGGTAAAGTAGACTATGTCATTTTAATGAGCACAAACGGTGTTAAACACCTCTTTGAAGTTGCTCAGAGTATAAACCAAGTTGGTGCACTACAAGGGGGTCTTGTAAAAACCTCTGTTATAGGTGTTGGTCCGCGAACCGCTCAGGAGCTTGAAGCCTATGGTGTACGAGTGGATTTAATTCCAGAAAAATATAGTTCTGAGGGTCTTCTTGAAATTTTGGCAGCTAAAGAGGTAGCAGGTAAAGTAATTAGAATTCCAAGGACGACAAGTGCTGCTCCAATATTAAAAAATCAACTTGTTGCAATGGGTGCTAATGTACAAGAAGTGCATGTTTACGAATCCGGGCTTCCCATAGATGAAAATTTGAAAAACAAGTTTTACGAAGACTTAACAAATGGGCATATTGACGCGGTTCTCTTTGGCAGTGGACTTAGTGCAAAAAATATTTTCAAAATGTTAACAGAGAAAACCTCCATGGAGCACTTACAGAGATTATTAGCTGAAAAAGTAACAATAGTTGCAATTGGGCCAACAACAGCACAAGCACTAAAAGAGCTTAACATAAAAGTAGATGTAATACCCAAAGATTACCTGTTTGAAGAAGCCCTATCTGCCCTATCTGAGTATTGGGCAAAATTGTAACTTTTTTGTTATGTTATGTGTTACCGCAATTTTGAGCTGTGACCTATAGTTGTATCTCATGTTTCAGAGAGGTTTTAGTAATTTGTTTGTTGATAATTTGTTTAATGTTTGTTGATAGTTTTGTTTTGTCTATCAGATTGGTTGGGTGGTTAAAAAATAAAAATTGAAAAAGTTAAGATAAGACGCTAAAGATGCAAAAGCTTACGCTTAGTATCTTCGTGGTGGTCTTCTTTTTGCGTAACATTCGCGGCAATAAACTGGCCTGCTACCGTCTGGTTTGAATGGAACATCACATTCTTTGCCACAGTCTGCGCAGGTTGCCTTGTGCATCTCTCTATTAGCATATGACATTTTTGATATTTCAACTCCTACTCTATTGGTTTGTAAGAATTACTTCCTACAAGAACTAAACCATGTGACAACGACTCTTATAAACTGATGCCTGTCAACAGCACATATATCTAAGAAAAACCATAAACTTTTTGTATTAACCTGCTTTTTATGTTTTAGGATCAAGTATAGTGGCGGTAGGCGGTCATGGATTTCTCTTTATGGGATGTTAACGGGTTTATGGTTGCTTTACTGCTAAGTTTTATAGTTATTTTCTTATATCATGCTAAGCAGACCAAAAATAACGTGTTTTACATGCTTAGTGGTTATTGTTGTTCTGTGGCTTGTGCGTTTTTTATGGGGTATTTAGGTCAACCTGTCTTGTTTATTTTAATTATGGCTACAACAAACATTATAGGTGTAATAGTTATGCATTCAAAGCTTATGCAGACAATAGCCGATTCTCATGTTAAGGCTACGGAGGTTATTGATGTTTCGGGCCTATTTGTTTTCGAGAGTTTTTTTCCGCAAAGTTTGTGGTAAAGCTTGAAAGAGACTACGGTAAACGTAGCTATGTTAGTGTGCATAACCTTTGGTGTACTTATAGCTATTTCTATTGTCTCCTTCAGGGTTTTATTAAATATCATAACATGGCCAATTGGTGTGTTATCGCTAATGAGTAGTGTCATTGTTTTACTTCTGCTTTATAGAAATTTTAAATATGTTTAACCTAGTTTTCTTGAAGTTATAGTTTGATGATTAGGCGTAAAATCGTGTTTTTTTAATAGTCATACTAATATAGGCAAGGTATGTTATATCAACCGTTATTTGGATTCTTGAGAAAAGGAATGAAATGTTCGTTTTTCTCTGTTTCTAAAAAAGTAAAAACGGAAGATAACATTGAGACAAAAGAAATCCCCCTTAGGCGAACATCTTGCTCTTGTATCTGTTAAATACAATGTTTATCCAGCTGAAGTTGTTCAAGCCCTAATTAACGCAAAACGAGATGGTAAAGCTACCTGTGGTGAGCTAACCGTAGATTATCGTGGAAAAACCAAAGAGGATATAATCTTTTTAATAAAAAAAGATGACAGCGTAGTTGCTCAATTCCGTGTAGAAGAGTCTTTTCTCTCCCAAAACAATGATGCCTCATTTGAGACATACATGAGTACAGACAAAATACGGAAAAAAATGGCTAAACAAAATCCTGATGCTCTCTTTAGCGCTATCTCGGATCTTCGTTCAGGAATGAAACATGTAAATCTCAAAGCTAAAGTTCAAGAAATACCTAAACCTGCACAAGTGCACACTCAATTTGGTAACACTGCAATGGTTGTAAATGCCATAGTAAGCGATGAAACAGGCACCATTAAACTATGTCTCTGGGAAGGACAAATAAGCACTATAAACATTGACGATGACATAGAAATCCGAAATGCCCAAGTTTGTCTCTTTCGAGGCGAAAAACAAATACGCCTAGGCAAAAACGGCACATTAAATGTGTTAAACCCCACAGAAACAACAACCTCCGCGTTAGAAGTAGACTAAACCTAGCGGCACAAAATTTGTGCAAGCGCGAACCTTATTTTTTTAATTTTTCCGATTAACTTAAACACCGCCCTGCTTTTTACTACATGAAAAACATGAAACCTACAATCATTAAAGTAGATAGTCTAAACATGACCCTAACTCCCGAACGTTGCTATGTTGCAGAAAATTATAGCTCAAAAGACGGCAAAGTCTCAATAGCCATAGCCACAGTAAAACCCGGCGTCACAACCGTTGCTCACCACCTTGAAGGTATAGAAGAAATCTATATAATAACTCAAGGCACAGGCATCATAGATATCAAAGGCATGGAACCAACAAAAGTTGTCCCCGGAGACGTAATTGTTATCCCAAACGGCACCTCACAACGCATAGAAAACATTGACAACAAAGACCTAGTTTTCTACTGTGTTTGCACACCCAAATTCACTCAAGAACAATACTTCACCGATGAAACTTCAAACATACGTATTTAGTTCACATAAATGTTGTTAAAGTGTGCATACATAACTGTGCATAACCCGTTTTCTGGACAAAATTACCTGAAAGTTTGAACCCTAACAAAAGTGAGCTATCCACGACTCATTTTTACTGAGAACTAAATACAGGTAAAAATGCAATTAGCATGGAAAAGATACCCCATCCAGAAAAATAAAATAAGCCCAAAATGGGCTTTAAATGACAAAAGAGTGGGGCAAACCGCCTCAAAATAGACCTACCCCCCCTTTAAAAAAAACACGGCTAACATTTAAACACTACACAAAAACTCACAATCAACACCAAACACAAACAATCCCTTTTTCCCATCCTAAACACAAAGTAACACACAACCTAAAAAAAGTTGTCACCCCCTGCAAACAATCAAGTTACCAACATTAACCACTAAACAGATACATATAGAGACGTTTGCAGAAAAACTTGGTCATATATCAAAATAGTTTGTACCCAAATTCTAACACGTTTATAAACAAACCAAAAACAATCTTATGCACATCCAACAATTTAAAACAACAAAACATCCTACAAGCCAAACACTTAAACCTAGTACAAAAAATCAAATACTTACACTCAATTCCCCAAGCATAACATTACCCATAAACAAAACATTCACCGGCATAACATCACAATAAACAAAACTATCAACAAAAAACACAACCCCTACCCCCACATTTAACTCTAAGAACAAATCTAAAAGTTTTTACAACACCTCATGCTCACGAGTACCAAAAACGTATGCAATAATCTCACCCGTATTATGATTTATAGCATGCCATAGCCAACAAGTGTTTTTTTACAGTAGACTCGGCTCCACAGTTCATCCATTTCAAGACTAACTTTTAAGGGTTAAGTGAGATTTGTGTATCTTGGGTTTAGGTTTACGAGGAATTTTTCTGTTTTTTTAAAACCGACATAACAGTGT
>WQSY01000019.1 GCA_009787585.1 Candidatus Bathycorpusculum sp.
GATTAAAAACACCATCACCATTAACATCAGCATTTGCCATAATAAATACAGCCCCAACAGATAACGTACCTGAAAAATACTGATTCAACACAGTCTGATCAAAACGATTTACAACCCCATCGCCGTTTACATCACCATACACAATAGGTTTCAAAGGATCAACATCAGAAGCCTCTAACCATTTACTCCACATTGTAGAATCGCCCAATGAGCCATAGAACCAGTCTTCAACCTCATATAGAAAGTCGTTTACATAGTGCCATATCACAACATCTCCATCATGTAAAGGCTGTTCTTTTAGCCCATATCCTGGATGCACTCCATTAACTGTGTACATCCAACCCGAAAGAGGTCCATTAGCTATTTCAGCTAACTTGTAGCCTCCAAGACAATCAGGCGCAAAGATAGCACTAACATAATTACTTTCCGCACCAACATACGCAAGACCAGCATCAGCAAGCGCCGTTACAAACAAATCATATATTGAAGCACCTTCACTCATCACATACGTTTTTGTGGCAATCCATGTCTGATACTCTGCACCTTTATAATCAGGGAAATTCTCAAAGTCATCAAACATAAACATAATCTCGCCATCCGAAAGTGTTGATCCGATAAGACGAAAAGTCACAACAATATCACCTGTCACATCAAGTTTTAATAGATTATTCATCGTTACTGTTAGGGTATTTTTGGCTTCGTTAACCTGCATCTGTGTTGCGTAATAATTCTCTGCTACCAATTGAGCACCTTGTAGAGCTGCAACAAATGGTGTCCATGTTTCGGTGGTGTACTCAGCTTCGACAAGTCCTTCTGCTTTCTCTATTGCAGCTATAAGCTCAATTTTATCAGCTGGAACAAATTCCACAAGCCCATCAATTGCAACTTCAAGTGCAAACACCGTCATATCTACAACCTCTTGATCCACAGAGTCATCCTCAAGTAAGAGCTTTGCACCAGCAAGTGCACCATCAAAAATAGCCCAACTATCAGATGTGAAATCAGTCGCATTAAACAGTTCAGCTCTATCTATTACAGCATTAAGATCACCAACGTAAACAAGTGCGTTAATTGCAGCTCGCAGTTCAAACAATGCTGTTTCAACCGTTACTCGCTGTGCAGGCCATTCCGACTCGGGGCTACCAGCTACACCATTTAGAGTTGTTATTGCGTTTGTAAGTGCAGTTTGCATCGTTGTCCATTTTGCTACGGTAAGATAATCATTTTCAGTAAGTGCTTCTGCTTCAGCTATAGTGACTACCAGCTTTGTTGTGTCAACCGTCAAAGGTTTAACTGACGAAAAGAATTTGGTGAATGACTCCAGCTCGTAGCCGCCGCTTGAGGGATCAGGCACGTAAGCAACGGGTTTAGCGGAAAAAGAGTTATCACTGATGCTACCGGGTGCAGTATCATACATGAAAACCACTGTTTCAAGGGTTGAGCTGGTAAAGAATGCATAGCTATTACCAATATAGTTCACTTTGCCTAAGAACACTATTTCTTTTGCTGTGGGAAAACTTAGCGGGTTGCCGGTACCGCTATCAACAATTTGTATGCCATCAGAATTGTTTGGGAAAACAACTTTAGTAAACCTGTTAAAGCTAGTAGCTGCTGAGCGTCTAAATGTTGTTGTACTACTGCCGGAAAGATCTAATACGCCCACTGCAAGTGGGACATCGCCACAAACCACAGTAGTAAGTGCAGTGCAGCCTCGGAACACTTCTAATCCATCACCAATGATAGTACCTGTCGGGAAACTGACGCCTACCGGAAGTTTAAGTGTAGTCAAGCTGGGAAGAGGCCAAAAAGCTGCTGTTGGAAGATTAATCAAAGTAATACCGCTCAAATCCAGTTCCTGAAGGTTATTTAGACGTGTTACCGGGTTATCACTTGGAAGTCCGCCACCCCAGTTGCGCCTCATACCATAATCTTGTGTTTGGGTACTTGTGCCAATAAAGTCAGCGCTTGTCGTTGCGCCTACGATACGTAGTTTTGTAACTTCATTGTAAGTGTAGCCACGTGGACGCTGAGCAGCATTTATCGACCCTTTGCTGACATCCTCACCAAATGTTTTGTCAAGCAACGCCTCAAGTTTTATCAAAAGATATCCATCAGGATTATAAATGGTGAACCAACCAGTTACAGGGTCATACGTATCTTCAAGCTCAATTTCAGATGCTTCAACATTAATTGTAAAGTCAGGCATCACAGAGAACCAGCCCGTGTTAGTAGCAGCATTTAGGTTAGCATTTCCTATGCCTTCTTTGTTTTTATCAGAACCAAGGGCATCACCGTACCATGCTTCATATATTCTGCCGTTTGTAAACGTATAGACGCCAGCATTAGCAAAAAGTACATCAAAACTGTTTCGGGTTGCAAGGTCATACTGTGCAGATCTGCCTTGGAAAGTGCCAATGGTTGAGGTATATTGCACATATGAGGAGGATCCAAGAATAGGATTGTAAATAGTGGCCAATTTATAAACCGGTAAAGTAATACCTTTAAAGCTCACTGTAGCGATGTCACCTGCCGCAATAGCCTTTCCAGGGTTGTATTTGTTGACAACATTTATTTCAATTAGTCTTGCATCGATCATTTTGTAAGAATATTTATTTTGACCATCAGCATTAGTCGCTTTGATGGCAACAATGTTTTGCATATTTTGAAGCGGCATATCATAACTACCATTGTTTCCAGTCACAGGTACGCCGTTACAGGTAACCTCAATAGTTACCGCGCCAGTTATTATCGGAGATATAGCGTAGTTAACATAGTCACCTGTAAAATAAACTGTATCATAAGAAGTCAATAGATCATTAAAATTGATAGAAATCCCAGTATTAGTCTCATCAGTTACACTGAACGCCACATAAGCAGCGTTAACCTCAGAACATGCTGGAAAAACTTTACCTCCACTATGCGTGAACGCGTCATATGTAACCTTTACTATCGTAACACCAGGTTTTACCGCTGTAACTGTAGCACGATCACGCCAAGCACTATTTGTACAAAGAGCTGTCCGTGTCAGATCAAGAGATATGCTATCGCCTTCAACAATTTCAAAATTGAAATTTGGTCGTTCAACATTATTGTTAATTATATCGGTAAAGGCCTGTTCGACTCTTCTAGGATAAATAGCGGCAGTTTCACCAGTTTTTAGCTCTTTAAAATTATATTGTAACCACAAATTGTTTTCAAAGTCATCAGGAACATAGTCAAGTTGTGCTGGCATGGATTGTGTCGCTACAGTTATTG
Source organism: Candidatus Bathycorpusculum sp. (assembly GCA_009787585.1). Taxonomy (GTDB): domain Archaea; phylum Thermoproteota; class Bathyarchaeia; order Bathyarchaeales; family Bathycorpusculaceae; genus Bathycorpusculum; species Bathycorpusculum acidaminoxidans. The sequence continues at coordinate 3,256 of WQSY01000019.1, forward strand.
TTACATCGGGAAGTCGTCCAAAATAAGCTTCTGTTACAACGCCTTTGCCAAGGTTTGTGCCTGGACTAAACGGGTTAGCTTTTTCAAAAAAGCTTCCATCTGTTAGGTGATATGTTCCAGATGTCAAACCTGTAATTGTTATCGTGTTGTAATTATTGTTTGCTGAGTGTACTTCGGGTTGACCTGGTATGTCTGACTTGTAATAAATGTACCGTGTGCCGCCTGAACCGCTGTTCCATTGACCGGCTATTGTACCAATTGGAAGAGCAATATTTGGTACAAACTTTACGGTAGCTGTGTCATCATCTACAGTAACGGCTATTTCTACTTTTTGGTTTTTCAGATTGTAGGTCGTACCACCGGCTGTAAATTGAGTTCCGGAAATAAACTCAACTAAATGGTCATTGTAGTAAAACTCTTCTGATTCAAGATAATAGAAAGTCTCATACTGATTGAAGGCTAGATGCGTGTTAGTGATGATGTTGTCTATCATAGTTCCATCGCCATCTGTTGCGCCTCCTCCACTGGTCTCTGCTGCTAACGCGGAAAGCGGTAACATCCCTAGCACCATAACCAGTGCCAGCATAACGGAAATTACCGCATTTAATCGCTTAACAGGCGATTTTAACTTTATTTTTGAGTAACTACACAATGAGTTCATATTATGTCATCGCCTCTAAGTTTACAGCGCGACGCGCCATAAAACAATTTTAAATTTCCAAGTTTTTTAGTCATTTTAATTTACCTTATAGAGAAAAGTTAACCAATCAAACTATTTAAACCTAGTTTAACTTAATTTAACCACAGGTTGAATTAGTTTACAGATAAAACATGCATATTTACTCACACTCAGCAGTTCGGGAAAAAAAGTTGATTTGTCTATATTACAAGTTTTTAGTTATTTATGCGATATTTTTCTTATTTTTTGGATATTTATCGAGCGATAATTCATTTTTACCCGTTTTTGGTCAAACTGCTGAATCCTAAATTCCTGAATTTTTATACCTACGATAACTAAAACGCCTGTAAAAACCACAAAATAGAAATAAAGACTAAAAATGCCTGTTCCTTCACACTTATGTAGGCATAAAAATTATACCTACAACAATAACAACAACCACCGCTTTTTAAGCTTTTAATAGTGTTTAACGGGTTTTTTAAGCTTTTACTTATTGCAGGCATAAAAAATCCGGGATTTTAGGCTGAATGTAAGATATAAACACTGGTCAGGGCAAAAAAGTTTTTACATAAAAGAAAGAAAAAAGATAGACCGTATACACTGTTAACTAGTATACCTACTATCATCACTATTGTTGGCAATTACAGCCTCCAGCATCATGGTTCATCATTGTAGATAACACCTAACTCATTAGTATATACTGCACCATTAGCATCATTATTAATTGTACCGCCGCCACGATTATCAATTGTAGCGCCATTGTTAATTGTAGCCAAATAGTTGTTGATTACACCAGCATTATAATTAAGAATTACACCAGCATCATAATTGTTAACCATGCCCATGCCATCATTGTTAATTATGCCGCCATTGCTATCAATTGTAGCATCATTATTGTTAATCATACCACCAGCGTCATTGTTAATTATAGACGCGTTATTGTTGTTAATAGTAGCTTGATAATTATTAATCACACCAGTAACACCAGAATTACATATTACCCCCTCTGCATTGTTGTTAATTATACCCGCACCGTAATTATTGATAACACCACCATTGTTGTTGATTGTAGCATCTGCGCCATTGCTAATTGTACCACCGCCATTGTTAATTGAAGCACCGACAGCATTGTTAATTACACTATCCTCAGCGTTAGTAATGGTAGCAGCATTGTTAAGAATAGCCTGTTCATTATTGTTAATTACACCAGCACCAGAATTATAAATCTCACCATCTGCATAATTATTGACCATGCCTATGCCGTTGTTGTTAATTGTACCTCCGTTATTGTTGTTGATTGTAGCTGCATTATTGTTAATCATGCCGTCTTCATTAGTGAAAACAGCTGCATCAATGTTGTTAATTGTGGCCACATTATTGTTAATTATGCCAGAACTGTATATTACACCGGAATTATAATTGTTAAGCACACCCTCAGCATAATTATTAACAACACCCCTGTCATTATTGTTGATTGTTCCATCGTCATTGTTAATTGTAGCTGCATTATTGTTGATTGTTCCATCGTCATTGTTAATTGTAGCTGCATTATTGTTAATAATAGCTTGGTAATTGTTAATTACGCCAGCGTCAGAAATATTAATCACGCCATATGCACTATTAGATACTATACCGTCAGCATAATTGTTGATAATACCGCCAGCATTGCAAATTGTGCCACCAACATTGTTTATTGTGCCTGCATTGTTGATTATACCTGCCTTGTTGAGGTTAAGGGTACCTTGAATCGTTAAAGTAACACCAAAATCAACTGTAACAGAGCAAGCAAGCTCCAAAGTAACATCAAAGGGAATTATAACACCCAACACATTAGGATCGTTTAATGTCTCTTTCAATTCATCAATAGACCACACTGTCACATCGTCATTTTTTGTCCAGTTTGCAGTGAGTGTAATGTCAGTTGTTATACGGGTATTGAAGTTAAACAAGTTTTCACCATAGAACCAGCCTGTAAAAGTGTAGCCAGAACGTGTTGGAGCAGTGGGTTCAGACAGCAGGTTACCATGCTCAATAGTTTGCTTTGATATTTCACTACCACCCTGTGTATCAAATGTGATGGTGTGGGTACCCAGTTCTACTGAAAAAGTGAATTGGTTCCAATCTCGAAATAGTTTGCCTTCTTTCACACTGTACCAGTTAACAGCTACATTACGTCCGTTGTTGCTAAAAGTTAGCAGAGCAATCATACCTACACCTTCATGGTAGTAATCCATGTCTTGAGCGTCAACTAAAAGTTGTGGTATAGCATTGCCGTAGATGCCTGTGTTTATTCGTATAACTAGGTCATCGTAGTGGATGTGTCCACACAATACCATGATAATGTTGGCATGTTGACTTACAAGTTGATCCCATATACTCTGGCCACCGTTACCGGTAGGGTCATAGCCACTTGAACCGTCATATGCGCCATTATAAGACAGGTAGGAATGTGTTACCACAATCACACGACAATTAGAGTTAGACGCTACAACATCATTAGACCAGTCAATTACAGAACCCCTAGGTGCCATCTCTAAACACAGTATCAAATAACTGGTGTCATCAACTGTGAAATAGTAATAAGCATTATCTAATTTTCCGTCCTCATAAGCGCCACCAAAAATAGGTGTCTGTGAATACTTGTTGTATGAAAGATAGTCATTAAATAGTGTTGTATTTCTATCAACGGGCATGCCATTATAATCGTGATTACCGGGGATAAAGACGTATGGTACAACATCGTCCAATTTAGCAAGGTTGTCCTGGACAAGTTGCCATTCTGCCACAGTATTTGCGTCAGTTAGGTCGCCTACTTGAATCATGAATTGGATATTACGCGCTTCTGTATTGTCATGCACCCAGTCAAATAGAGCATTTAAAACATCCTGATAATACAGGGTCATATACTGAATATCAGGAATAACTGCAATTGTATAGTCGCCATCAGCAAACTCAGGTTCCAACCATTCATGCCACACCCGCAGGTCATTACCATATACAGAATTGTCCTTATAACTAACTACACCATCATCATCATTTAGTAACCAATTTGCCATAAGACCCGTCTCATCGCCGTTAAGCTGCTTGTTCATGTTTGCCTGTATTTCTATCGGAGTCCGCACAGTAGACCATATGCGAATATCTGCTATCTCACCAGAGAAATATCGGTCATTATTCCACAGATAGTCGCCACCAATTTTTAGAGGACGAACAGGTATAGTATCTTCCAATATTGAAAATGTTTGCTCATCAGCCTTTACACCATTGACGTAACATACAAGTTTGTGGTTTTGATTATCCTGAACTATGGCAACATGAACCCAATCACCCAGTTTCACGTTTACATATGCAGTATAATTTGCTATGTTACCATTCATTTCTTTCCAATACAGCCAGGGGTTTCCGTCTGCTGTGACACCAAAATTGATGACTGCTAAACCAAATCCATCAGTTGCTCCGTTACCTGCAATTACACCAATTCCTTGACTATTAACGGATAGTTTCACCCAAGCTTCAAAAGTTTTTGGCGAACCTAAAAGTTTGCTGGTAGAAACAAGTTGTATATCTCCAGAAGAAAAATCAACGCCTCTACCTTCAAAAGAACTGGTGTAATCTGCATTAACTGTAATACTAAAATCAGCTAAGTCTTCGCCTTTAGTGTTTTCTGCTTTAACAGTAAAAGTGAAAACGCCACTGGTTAAAGGTGTGCCAGATATAATGCCATTATTTAACAAAGTTAAACCATCTGGAAGGGCGCCATTATATTTGTTCCAGGTAATTTTGTCACCCTCAGACACTAGTTGTTGTACATATGGTAAACCGACTGTAGCGTCCTGTAGTTTTTCAGTAATAATAGAGGGCAAACGGTAGGGTAACGCTGTAATTGTTATGGCATCATAATAACCAATTCCGCCGTAGCACATTATCAGACCAAAAGACCCCTGATCGCGTCGCGTAATTTCAGCGTTTGGGAGTACCAAAATGTTGTCGAAATATATATCGCCGTATGTGCCAAAGACTTCAATTTTGATGTGGTGTGTTTCACCGTCAGATAACGTGTTGGGTGCTGTGCCGAATTGTTCAAGTGATAAGTAGGGACCGCCGTTGTATTTACCGAATTGTACGCCAGTTACCTCAGAGGTATCGCGGTAGAATCCTGCAAATGTGAGGGGGTATGAACTTTGCACATCAAAGCTTATGCCCATTATGCTCCAGTATAGAGGAGCGTTTTTAAACTGGATTGTTGCCTCAAAGCGGAAATTCTCCAAATGGTCCAAGTCTTCGCCAAATGTGATTAGCGCTGGGCCATCACCTATAGCCATATCTTGGCTCTGATGTAGTTTTCCATTTGAAACACTCCATGTTCCAGTGTGAGGGTTCCAATCATCGGGAAGAGCGGTTAAGTCATCAAAGTTTTGATTAAAAACGATTGTTTCTTCAGTGATTGTTGATACACCGGATAACTCTATTGCAGGGGGTTCTTCCGTGGCCCACGCAAAAGATGTTATAGTGGGTATTAATGCCAGCATCATGATTATTGATAAGGTAAATGAAAATATTTTTTGTATAGATTTATTTTTCATAAGGTTTTGCTCCTTTTTGTGTTTGTTAATGTAAATTAAACCAACATCAAATATAAACTCTAGTTTAACTCAAGTTAAACTATGGTTGATAAAATTTGGAGGGAACAAAAAAAAGAAAAAAGAGAGCCACTAAATGTTATCGTGGATAACAATAGACATCTGATGTAGAGGTGCCAAGATATTTCTCATTTAACTCCTTAGCCACTGCTGCAGGATCTACAACATCTGCAAAATGTTCAGGCGAAATCCAAGTAGCATAATACAAATACCCAATTATCGAACGCATACCATTTAGAGCCGTAAAGTCACAGGCATATACACGCCCATTTTTCACAGCATCACACGTTTGAAGAACGGGAGTACTCTTTACCGTATTTATAGCATCCTCAAAATCCTTAAGACTATGTGAAGGACTAGAAACCAAGACAATAATCACAGAAGGATTTTGCTCTGCAAGCCATTCAGCACTTAGAAGAGGGTTGACAAGCACAGTAGTCTCTGCAACGTTAATACCGCCAGCTTGATAGATTTTCAAGTCGTTAATTGTACGGTATCCATCATAAGGCCAGTGAACGTACGCCAGATTTTTTTGTTCGCGAGGTAATGTTGCTACGATATCTTTAACAAGCTTGTTATAACTCTGTGCCCAAGTAACAAACGCATCTACTCGATCTTTGTTACCCACTACGGTTGACAAATCTTGCATTACAGAGCAGACTATGTCTATGTTTGTTGGAGAATTGTATAATTCTTCAGGAGTCATGTTTAACGTATTTTGAGCTAGTGTAGGTGGTTGAGAGATGTAAATAGGTATACCGGCCGCTTTGAGCTTTGTATAAGCTCCACCCATATCATAGGTTAGTAGTGAATCAGCGATTATAATATCAGGTTCCAGTTCAATTAGCACTTCTACATTTAGAGCATAAGCAGCTTCGCCTACACTTTTAACGTTTAACAGTTGCGGAGGACATTGAGCATCAGTACGTCCTACAATTGAATTCTGTAAGCCCATGTAGCAGAGCATTTCTGCAAGATTGCCATCTAAAACAACAATTCGTTTTAATGATTCAGGCACATTTACAATAAAACCAGCACCATCGATAATTGTGTTGCTTGTTGAGGTAGAATTTTTAGCAGAAGATGAAGAAGACGAAGAAGAGGTCGATTTGTTAGAGTTTGTTGGAGAGTTTGTTGGATTATTTCCTGATGATGAGGGATTTCCAGTAGAGGCACTGTCAGTAGGTGACTTTGAGGATGAGGAGTTGTAGTATTGATTATAAACAACGTATGCAGAGGCGGTTAAAAGTATGGCAATAAGAATTGTGGCAATAATAGTTTTTTTAACCAAATTTTTTCACCGTATTTTTTTCCAAAGATTTAAACCTTGGATGATCTATCCAACCAAAATATTTAAACTTGACCTTAACACAAGTTAAGCACAGGTTGAATATATCTATAACTAAAAAACAACACAACAAAATTACACATTAAATTGCATTAAGTACATCCTCTATTATTGTTAAGACACCATTAAACCCAATTAAAGGACGATTTGTCAGAGTTACTCTTTCATAGTACGGAAAAGTTATAGGGATAAACTGTGGAGGATTTGGAAGCATCAAAGAAACGTGTTTTTCAACACTACTACCAAAAAGTAAACTAGGCGCTGTTTGGTTAAGACAGTCAAGTAATTCGAATTGATCAGGATTAATAAGAAGAGAAATATTTTGCAGATTTTTAGCCAAATATTGTTTTAAAGATTCAAAACTTTTTGCGCCTACTTCTTTGACTCCAATAGCAACAGGTAACATTCCTAAGTACTCATAGAAAAAGCTCGTAAGGGAATAAACCTGTGAAGAATCACCAAAAATAGCAAAAGGCAACCCGCGGAGTACATCTATTAGCGCAGACGCTCTAGTAAGAGCGGGGTAACATTTCTTACGAACACGACAAGACTCAAAAGTTATAGGCTTACAGGAGACTTTAAAAAAATCTGCAATCGATTTAAACCAAATTTCAGAGGCAGATAAACCGTATGGAGCCGACGAATTCAAATTAACACTTGGAATACCGAGTTTAGCTTCTAGGTAAGTAGCAATTCTATCACCATATTCTTCATTTAAAACTACATTAAGCTCGGCTTGAGCAGCTTTTTGCAGATTAACTAAAGACTCACCGGCACAGATAACAGATACCGTTTCAATCCCAAGAAGCTCAAGTATTCGCTTAATTTCGGCGACATCATTTTCCCAATTATAATGAAAAATTGTGCTACCAATAATGTTAACAGACATAGGAATTTTTTGGCTGGTTTTATTTGTTATACTATCAAGAATTTGGATAACAGTATCTTGGAATCCAGATGCAAAAGTTCCCGTAAAACCTGTACTCTCAACAGCAACAGCTATAGTTTTAATGTCAGAGTTTTGTATGATTCTTGATAAATCATCACCGATAATTGAAGTACCTGAATGATTAATAACACCTATAATACCGTGTTGTCTTTGCTCAATCTGTTTAAGAGCTCGAGTAACTTTAGATTCACTCCCATATACAAAGTCTTGTTGATCTATGTATGTACATGGAACTCTGTTTTGTCCAAAATAAAAGTCATCAAAATAGTTAGCAAGAACAATTTTCGGATGAGAGGTCAACATACTTGACATATAAGAGGGATACATTTTACAGCCTATAGGACCGTTAAGAAGCGTACAGGATTCTTGAATTCCCTCAAAAGCAGCTATGGCACCTATAAGAGAGTCTGGTCTGTGGGAAGCTTTAGAAAAATTATTCATCATATCTCCAACCTTCGATAAATGGAATTTGTAATTTAAAATAGAGTTCTTTTACATAGGCTAATCCAGAGTTAAAACCGTATGGGGGAAGTACAGGAAAAGCTATACAGGGAATACGAGTTGCTGTTAACGTTCTAACAGATTCTGCTGCTATTAACGGTAATGCAGATAAGATAAAATCTGGACAACTCAAACGTACTACTTCCTCTAAATAGTCCGCTGTATAGTTTGTTTCAGATTTAGGTAGAGCACGTTCTTCAGGATGAAAAATGTTAAAGGCACTAATTTGTTTTACTTCAACATCTAAATCCATTAGAGTATATTGCAGCCAGTCAACATTAGCTCCGTTGGAATTAATCAAAACTTTTTTTCCTGCAAAACACGGTTTTAACTGCTCAAGTTCTTTTTTGTATGCTATTTGAACGGTTGCAATAAATTTTTCGGCTAAGTCGACTTTATCAAAACGATGGGCAATTGCACGAATGAACTCAACGGTCTGGTTAAAACCAATCGGCAAGGGGAGCTGAAGGGTTTCAGTTCCAAAATGCTCATCTAAAAAGACGGCAAGCTCATTAACAGTTGGCCCATTTGTAACAAGCAGATTAACTTTTGCTTTTCTAAAATTCTTTATTTCTTCTATACTAGTTTGTCTAATAAATCGACAATTTATTTTTATGCTCAACGCAGTTAGTATTTGCTTTATTGTTTGAAAGTTTGAATCAGCGGTGGTAGCAAGACTTTGCTCACCGATGAGATTGATAATATCATTAGTTGGAGTGATGGTTTTATCTATGAATTCGTTTGCAATTAACTTGCAGGCTGCAAGCATACCTGAATAAAAGTCACCACCCATAACTCCGTCTGATGGGAGGTGGAATAGTTTTTGATCTTTTGTGCTCAATTTTGATATCAAAGAGGCTATGTCGTCTCCAATTAACCCCGCCGGGCAAGATGTTATCAAAAAAATCGGTTGTGCAGGAAACCTTTTTTTCATATAAATTAAGGTCTCTTCAATGTTTTTTGTACCCCCAAATATCACATCGCTTGCTTGCATGTTTGTACAAAGAAGATTGGGAAAAGATGATACATCTAATGAGTTAGAGAGAGCATTTTGGTGAGTACAATAGTTAATGTAGGCACACCCTTGGGGAGAATCCATTAGAGCAGTTGCATCACTAATTTGATTTACAACACTATAAGCACCAGTAAGAGAGCACCCATATAATGGAACACGCTCCTTTGAAGAGGAAACTTTGAGATTGTTACTATTTATCACACCGTTTTTGCAGTTAACGGTATTTTGACTGACTAACTGTTTTTGGTTATTATTTACAGATACTTGAAGAGGTTGGAGCGGTTTTTCTTTTATTTGTGCGCCATAACAGAATTCATAAAGAAATTCTTCAAGTTCTGTTTCTGAAAGAGGTGTTGGAATTACAGGAACAAATTGATGTTCGATATAATCGGCGATTGCTAAGTAGACATTAGCCAAGTCCGTGTTGGGGGCAAATTCCATTATGGTTTTTGAGGCAAGTTCTGCTTGAGGTAAAAGATCGCTACGGGGAATAAATGCAACTATTTCAGTACCAATTTTTTTAGCGAAAGCCTCCAATATTTTACGTTCATTATTTATTCCGCGCAGGTTACCTATTATGCCTCCGAGTTTTCCATGTGTGGAAGTGAAGCGTTGTAGCCCTTTTGCTATATTATTAGCAGCATAAAGGGAGGCTATTTCACCTGAAGACACAATGTAGACTTCATCAGCATACCCCTCACGCATTGGAACGGCAAACCCACCGCAGACAACATCACCTAAAACATCAAAAAATACATAATCAAATTGTTTCATGTCAAGGCCTTGGTCTTTTAGAAGCTGAAGCGTTTGTATTATACCTCTGCCAGCACAACCTACACCGGGCTCTGGACCCCCAGATTCTATACATTTTACTTGATTATAACCAGTTAACATCACCGTATCAAGTGAGACAACACCTTTAGTGGTTAACTGTTCAAGCACCGTTATTTGAGTAAAACCGCCTAAGAGCAGACGAGTTGAGTCATGTTTAGGATCACAACCTATTTGCAAAATTTTTTTGTTCTTCATAGATAGAGCAGCAATAACATTAGAAATAGTTGTAGATTTGCCAATACCACCTTTCCCATAAAAAGCAATACCTTTCAAAAACTAACCTCCTTTAACGAAACTATTTCTGACGTCACAGATTGAGAAGAAAAAGTTTGATTATTGCTATCATGCTTTTGAGTTAAGTAATTTAGTGCAGACAATAGAGTAATTTCGTCTTTAACTACAACAGCGCCTTTGTTTTTAAGTACCTGCATTTTTTCTTTAGCTTGACCTTTCGTGTAATCCCGCAGGTCTATTGGAGACTCATCTAATAAAAGAGTAGGAATACCCTGCCCAACTGCAAAAAGGGCAGCATCTATATTTTTAATGTTACCATAACCATATGGAAAAGATGTTACAATTACAAAATCTGCTTTTGTAATTAAACAAAGATTATCATTATGAGCTACTTCACTAATAGGCGACATTGGAGCTTCCGCGACTATAGGTATTTTTAGAAAACTAGCAGTTTCTTGGTCTGTATCAAATAAATTTAAAACTCCCGCAGTTACATTGTAACCATCATCAATTAATTGTTTCATTAAGGAACTACCACTTCCTGACCCACAAATTATATGAATAGTTAAACTACGTTTAGGCGCTTTATGATTAATTGAAATAGGAATAATGTATGGAGTTTTTGTTATAGAATTCTGTTTTACAACAGTGTCTATATTAAAAATTGTTTTAATGTTTTCGCTTGTTAAAACATCTGATTTTCCGGTAGCAACTATTTTTCCCTTTTTTAACAGTATCAACGAATCACAATAACGTGCGGCAAGATTAAAATCATGAAAGACCCCTACAACTAAAAGTTTTTTGTCATCACATAATTGTTTAAGTAAATCCATTATCTCTAACTGATTTGCTACATCAAGAAAGGTAGTGGGTTCATCAAGGAGTAAAACTTGAGGCTCTTGAGCTAATGCTCTGCTTATAATAATACGCTGACGCTCGCCACCGCTTAACTCAGTTATTAAACGATCTTGAAGATGCAATGTTCCAGTATAAGCCATTGCTTTTTTGGCAATATCTACATCTTTTTCACTTTCTACAGCAAAACGTGAAAGATGAGGAGAACGCCCCATTAATACTACATCAAGCGCTGTAAAACTAAATGCAACATTAGAACCTTGAGACACAACAGCCATTTGCTTAGCCACGTCATTAGCTTTTAAAGTATAAAGATCTTGATCATTTAGAAGAATTGTGCCCACTTTAGGTTTAAGTATATGGCTTATACTTTTAAGCAGAGTTGTTTTCCCTGAACCATTAGGCCCAAGAATACCTAAAAACTGGCCAGTTTGAGTTTGAAGACTAATACTCTCAATAATTTTAATGGAGTCATAATAACAGTCAATGTTGTCAACTTTTAGTTCAACCATGTTTATCACCTTTAAGATGCATCAATTTTTTTCTTTCTTCGCATAAGATATAGGAAAAACGGTCCGCCACAAACAGCAGTTATTACACCAACAGGCAACTCTGTAGGTGCTATTACAATTCTTGACAGAGTATCACATAACACAAGAAATATGGCACCCATTAAAGCAGATGAGACCATAAGTATTCTGTGATCAGGAGAAAATATCATACGAACCAAATGAGGAATTATTAAACCAACAAAAGCTATTAAACCACCAACAGAGACTGCCGCAGCTGTTACAAAAGCAGTAGCTATAAGAAGAATTTTCTTCATTTTTTCAAGATCTACACCTAAATAGGTAGCTTCAGATTCACCAAGAGCTAAAAGATTTAAGTCACGAGCAAACAAATAGATAACTATAGAACCACCTATCACAAATGGTAGAGCACTCCATAAATCGCTCCATTCTGCATATGAGAAGCTGCCCATAAGCCAGAAGGCTGTTTGACGAAATTGCTCAGGAAAAAGAGTATGATAAGCATTAACAATTGCGCCAAACAAGATGCTAACAGCGATTCCAGAGAGGAGCAGAGTTTGTACGGGAACTTTATTGCCTACTCTTGAAATGGTATATACGCCAAGGACTGTTGCTAAACAACCTATAAACGCAAAAAGAGGCCGGGTACTTATGCCCATTATAGTTATACCGAGTCCAAGAACAACAGCGGAAGTTGCACCTAACGCTGCACCTGATGAGGCTCCTATTGTGTATGGATCAGCCATGGGATTTCTAAATAGACCCTGATAAGCGGCACCTGCAATAGAGAGAGCAGCTCCAACAAGCGCAGCGCATAATGCTCTTGGAAAACGTATTTGAAGAATCAGGGCTGTTTCAGTTGGTGTCACTGGAAAATGAAACAATCGGTCAAGCCCAGGAGTATTTACGAGAAACACTTTAATTATATTAGAAAAAGGAATATCAATATAACCTACACTTATAGACAACACAAGAGAACATATCAACAGTAAAGAAAGCCCTAACAGGATAAGTAACCATGTCACGGTTTTTTTGGGCTTGTTTAATTTTTTTGCAATCACTGATCTAATGTTGTCCAACATATCAGATAATACTCCGTTTTTTTAAAAGAAAAGAGAAGAAAGTTTAGGCAAAGATGTCGGGGTGGAGTACTTTTGAAAGCTCCTCTAAGGCGGCTATGAATCTAGGTCCTGGTCGTACGTAAATGTTGTCACTGTCTAGTTTGTAGAGTTTGCTGTTTGTAACGGCGTCAATGCTTTTCCAACCGGGACGGATACCAAAAGCGTTAAGATCGGTATAAGTTGAGAGTATTATGTTGGGGTTTTTTGCTATAACGGACTCAGAGCTTATCATGGGCCAGGGTATGGCTGCGTCATCGAAAATGTTTACGCCACCTGATAATGTAACTAGGTCACCCATGTAACTGCCGGGGCCTACAGACATTAGGGGGTCAGCAGATATTTCAACATAAACTTGGGGTTTATCTGATACGGTCGCAATTTTGCTTGCTATGGTGTCAATACGGGCTTGAAGACTATTTATTAATGTTGAGGCTTCATTAGCATGACCCGTTGCTTTGCCAACGACTTCAAGGTTAGCCAATACGTCGTTAACGGTTTGGGGGTTTAGCACTATTACAGTGTAGCCCATGTGGCGTAATCTGTCTGCTGCTTCATCACTTGCACCGCCGCCAGAGGCAATGACTAGGTCAGGATCTAATGCGGCTATGGGTTCTATTGCGGGCTGCCAGTAATTACCGATGCTAGTTATGCTACCTGTGGATTTTCCTGTGACAACCTCCTGAGGATAATCACAAAAATCGGTAACTCCAACAACCTGATCTCCTGCACCAACAGCAAACAAAAGCTCTGTACTACTGGGAGATAAAGAAACAATACGTTGAGGCATTGAATCTATTGTTACTTCAGTACCGTCATCGTCAACTACAGTTACAGATTTATCTTTATTACTGCCATTTAGAAGAATTAAAGAAGCGGAACCTATAACTATTGCAAGGATTACTGCTATAATTAACCAATTTTGTTTTTTCATGTTCTTTCCAACTTTCTTTTAAATTAAGTATCCACAACAACAAGAACTTTAATAAACCTTAAGTTAACCTAGTTTAATTACATGTTGATTAATTAAAGTTTAACAAAACAATCAACAACCACCACCAGCGCCACAAACAAAAAGCAACATGTTGCTGTTAGTTGTTTGAACAAAAGTTGCCATAAAAAAAGTGTGAGGTGTAGATCTTGAAAAAATTTAGTAGACGTAGTTTAAAGTTATTGTTATTTGGTTTGTTTTTGTACCGGTGTTACCTATTAGAACTTCAACGGTTCCGGGCAGTATTGGAAAATATGCTGTGCTATTTGTGCCCACAGTAATTGTTTGGTTAAAGTTTAAATCGTTATGTTTGTATGTTGTTTGAAGATATGTTGTATCTGATGTTGACTCAACTTGGAATTCAAAATAGCCGGCATAGTTTACAGTTTCGTTAAAAACCGTTGTCAGGGTATTTGCTTCTTGGGCACATGTTTTGTTATCAAAGATCATCTGAATTTCTTTAAGATCAATGATTCGGGTATAATTAGCGGTTTTGTCTGTTAAATCATCAATTTGTTTCTCATAATCAGAAAGTTGTGCTTCGTACTCAGAAAGGGCACCATTAAGATTGTCTACATTATCCTGTAAGTCAATAGCTTGTACGTTAAGGATAGATACCTGTTCTTCCAAGTATTTTGTATTTTGTTGTTCGTTAAAGAGTATAACGGTACTTGTGACAAGCATAATACAAAGTACTCCTAAAGCGACTGTTACGTCTTTTATTTCAATCATCTAGTTCACCTGTTCGTTAAAGCAGTTATTCATAACACATATCCACACACATTACATCGTATAAAAAAAGAAGAGATTGATTAGGGAGCAGCAAAGAGTTCGGGATGAATCTTGCTTGCAATGTCCTCTAATGCGTCTATGAATCTAGGTCCGTTTCGTGCATATGCGTTATAGTTGTTTACTGAATAGACTCGTTGGTTGATAACGGCATTGATAGTTGACCAATTGACATTTGTAAGAAAAGTGTTAGTAGATCCAGATGTGATAATTATATCGGGGTTTCTAGCTATAACTGCTTCACGTGAAACTTGTGGATAAGCCGCTTCTAGATCACTAAAAGCGTTTACACCGCCAGCCCAGGTGATAAGATCACTTATAAAACAGCCTGAACCCGCAGCATATGTTGTTCCCATCATGTAGCAAACAGTAGGTTTATCGGTTATGTCCGCAATTTTAGACGTTATAGCGTTGATACGTGTTTGAAGACTACTTACCGTTGCTGCAGCGGCACTATTACGTTCTGTTACTTTGCCAATTAGAGTAATATCGTTTAGTATCTCTTGCACAGTTGTTGGGTTTAGTACGATTACAGTGTATCCTAAGTCACGTAATTTGTGTGCAGCGTCATTACTTGCTCCATCACCACAGGCAAAGACCAAATCAGGATTTACGGCCATTATAGGCTCAACGGCTGGTTGCCAATAATTACCAATACTGGTCATATTGCCTGCTGCAATCCATGCCTTAAAGTTATAGGGGTAATCACAATAATCGGTAACTCCAACAACTAGATCACCTGCACCGGCAGCAAACACGAGTTCTGTTATGCTTGGTGCTAAGGAGACAAGGCGTTTAGGGGCTGATTTAATAGTTACCGTAGTACCCTCGCAATCGGTTACAGTTAGAGGATAATACGGAGTATTAACAGTATTTTGAGTACCGGATGATGAACTAGAAGATTTATCGGATGTGGCGGTCTGAGTAGTTGATGAAGGCGTTGGTTGAGAAGAAGGCGGTTGGGAAGATGGTGTTGGTTGAGAGGAAGGATTTTGTTGTTGCGCCGTTACTTGTGTAGCTGGTGGGGTTGCATAAAATTCTTGATAAACAGCGTAAACAGAGGCAGAGGCTATTACGGCAATAAGGACAATTGCTACTATAATTTTGTTATTCATTTTTGTTCCATCTCTTATACATAATTATCTTATTTCTCCAAAGTTTTTGTGAGTGTAGTCTACCCCACAATACTATTTAAATCTAGTTTAACTTAAGTTAATCATAAGTTGAGTAAATAATTGTTGAATAAAAGAAAAAATTAAGATACACCAAAAATCAAAAAAATAGCTAAATTTCCCACGAAACAATTAACCACATGCTTTTACTCATTTTTTACCTCCTCACTATTTGCAGGTTCCAACCAGTTTCTTGACTTAAACACCGACTTGTTAACCAATTTCACGGTAAGAGCATCTTTATACGGACACATTTCCACACACCGTGTACAGAGCATACACTGCGATGTACCAATTTTGCCACCTTTCTGCTCATAAACATCATTAACCTGCACAGGACAAACCCGTTTACAGACACCACACTTAGTACATTTCTCCTCATCTTTCTCAATATAAAGCAAAGGCACACTCTTAAATGCCTTAAACTGATTAATAGCAGCCATTGAAGCCCCCGTAGGACAAAAACGACACCAAACACGCCGAATAAAAAACGCGCCAAACAAAGTAAGCACCACAAACATAACAGCAAAAGTTTGCCCAGCTGTCGCATTGACAAAAGTTGTAATGTTACCCACGTATGGATAACTAAAATTAAGAACACCCAAAGTCACCTGTCCCGTCCAGGGTACAATAAAGGGCACAAGTGGTTCTATGATAACACTGTAAGGTCGAAAAGGTCCAGCAAATAATTTAGCTAGAAACGCTGCAACAGTAACATTAGATGGCGGATTTAGGGCCCATAATACAATAGGCAAAAATAAAAACACTTCCAGAATTATGTATCTGCCTCTATGAAGAGCAGTGTTAAGTTTGTTTGGGAGAAGACGGTAACGAATGTTAAGAGCTTTTCTTACAACATTTTCTATGTCCATAATGAAAGCAAAAGGACATATCCAACCACAAAAGAACCTACCTAGAAAAAGCGTAGTTATAAACCAGCCTATGAGCACATACAGAAGAGGTATAGATGGTTTTATAGAGAACAAAAAATACAATGACCCTAAACCAACGGCTTGAATTACGAATCTTAAAAAAGTCACACGTGAAACACGGTTTCTCTTCCAAATAAGAACCGAAAGCACACATGCAATTCCAAGCCCCGTTAGCACGATAAGTCTAAGCATGTTCCAAGTTATTTCCCCGATCATAACACAACCCTTAATGTTAAATTAATGATGAATTCTCTTCAAAAAAGATAAGAGACTATAGAAATATTCTCATGTTGTATTCGTTTAGATAAGCTAGGTGTGCTTCATCATATGGGTAGCTTTCAGCGTTAGAATAGGGAAAACCAGACATATCCATGAAAGGTAATGGGTCAACTGTAAATGTGAAACCATAACCCCATTCTTCTGGGGGGTCTTTAAACCAGCAGGCGACAACAAAAAAGTAGTCACGTTCCATCTCCTCAGCAGGCGCTAAAAGATCGCCAAGGTAAAATTGTAAATTAACTCTGTCACCTTGTCGCCCAATAACAAACATGTCATCGGTTTCTTGCATCAATTCTGTTACGTTACCATAACGGGTAAATGCTCCAGTAGATTCTGAGCTAGTTTCCCAGAGCTGACTAAACATTGCTAATGATGGCTTCAGAGAGGTTATAGTTATGTCTTGTTGGAATGTAGTATCTATACCAACGTAGTCGTATGTTACGTTCCAAAAGTTGGTAAAGCGCACTACATATTCTGTAACGTCTTTTGGAAATAAACCTGTTAAGTCTACAACAAATGTTCTAGCTGTATAGTCACTGGGTAGGGGTATTTGACGATCTTGGGGGGCCTCTATCCAAATACCGTCCGCTGTTAAAACCTCTAAAGTAGGATTAGGCACCATTGGAGTATTTTCAGTTATAATTCCATTTGCCGCAGCTATTTCAAACTTGCTTAACCAATCGTAATATGTTTCTGCTGGTCCCCAATCAGCCATTGCGGTCATAACCAGCTTAATTTGGTCAGCTTGTGATAGGTCTCCTAAGTTAAGGGTTAGCTGATTTTGAACAATGTTGTCCCATGCGGGGCTGTCATTACCGTTGACGCCGGGGGTAAAGTTGCCATCTTGTAAAAGTATGGTAGATAAAACGTTTTCGCCTTTTTCGTTTACAGCGCTTATGGGTGCTAAGAGTGTGCCTGTACTAGTGGTGTAGATTTGTCCCGTGTAGCCCTTGTTTAGGTAATTAGTCATTGAAGTATACACGTCTGTACCTACGGGGTGATCAACTACCAGTAAACTAGCA
>WQSY01000020.1 GCA_009787585.1 Candidatus Bathycorpusculum sp.
TTTAATAAACTTTATTAGTTATGTTTTTATCTATTTATTCAGTTGGCGGTTAAAACAGTTGGTCTGACTTTTTCACTAAATTTTCATGCGTTTGACGTGGGTTATTAGGAACTGCCAGTAAATAATTTGACCATACTTGAGTGTAATTCACGGAGTTATCTAATAAAACGGGTCAAATTATTTCTTGTCAGATCCTAACTATTATTGTTAAGTGTGTAAAAACGTGGTTTTTTATCTCTCTACAGGGAAATTTGGCAAAAAAACTATATACTACGTTCACTCATCATAACCAATGTCAAAGAAAACATATTTAGTAATAGTTGCAGTTGTAGTTCTTGCAGTTGTATTAATAGCGGGCATATATGTATTGCGATCACATCAGAAATGGGAAATAGGAGTAAAAGCGGGAGACGAATTTACATATAAAATGACAGGATGCGCAGATGTTCCCGAGTTTGACGTAGCTATACCGGCGAACTATTTGGATGTAAACAAGACAGACTATTATCGGGTTAAAATAACAAATGTAGAATACCCATTTGTTACGTACATAGAAACTACACAATTTAAAAACGGAACTAGTTTTAGTGCTGAGGGCACTCTTAACGTTGAAAATGGCGCTAACACTAACGAGGGCGGCTTTTGGGGCATCTTTGTTACTAATTTGAAAGTGGGCAGTTTATCTAGACCTACAGTTCCTGAAGGAATAACCGTTAACGATACAGAAACAAGATCATATCTAGATGGTGATAGGCAAACAATTTTTCTGTACGCATCAGGCACATTCTATGACACAGATGACGAAACTCTTAGCAGAACATACATAACATACACTTATCTGCATGTTGACAAAGAAATAGGCATACTAGTAGAGCTTAAAGACATACAAATGTACAATGACCCTAAAATAATACTAACCACTACATGGGAACTAGTAGACTCTAATGTTCTACAAGTTTCTTAACAACAACTTTTTTTACTAACTTTAACTGCCCAGTTTTTATGATAATTCAATGTCTGAAATCTTGTTGTTACGCTTTTTTCTGAAAAGAAGCCAAAATAACGGTAAAAATCCATTTTAGTATTACGATAATGCGGTAATACACTGAAAAGTATTTTACGCATCAATCTCGTTTGTTTTTCGAAAAAGAACACAACAATAAAATTTTAAACATCATATACTATAATTTACAGAGCTACGGTTACTAATTCATTCAACTTTTAAACCATTTTTAAGAAATAAAAAATAATAAACAAAGAGAAGAGGAGAAGAAACAAATGTTAGGATTTAATTTGTTGTTTTATTGTGTCCTCAGCTGTTTTGATAGCGTCTTGTAACTTATCAGGTAATGTTCCGCCGCCCTGTGCAAAATTTGGTCTTCCTCCACCGCCACCGCCGATAAGGGGTGCAGATTGTTTAATTATCTGTCCAGCGTGAACACCCTTTGCTACAGCATGATCACCTGCCATAATCATAATTCGCGCTGTTTTACCATCAGATCCATAAAAGACAGCAACCACTGCAGGATTTTGTTTAATGACCTCACCACCAGTGGTCACCATACGATCGACATCTATAACCTCTCCAAAGTCACGTTTAACAATAGACACTCCGTTAATTTCTTGTGCAACATCAGATGCTTTAACTGTCTGGCTTTCTTTTTCAGCTAGCTCTTTAATTAAGCGACGTTTGTCTTGTTGCGTTTCCTTGTAGTCTTTTATTATTTTTTCAGCTGTTTTATCAAGCTTTTCAACAGGCGCACCAAGGGTAGCTGCAACATTCCAAAGTAGGGCTTCTTGTTTTTGAATTTCTTTAAGGGCCACAAGCTCAACGGCGTACCCTAAACGTTCTACGCCATCTTGAACGCGTTCAGTGTAAACAATTTTTACCATACCCACTTCTATTGTACTTTTAAGATGCGTTCCCGCACAAGCTTCAACATCCCAATCACCAGTTTTAACTACTCGAATGTCCTTACCAGGCACGGCTCCACCTTGATAGAGACGAAAACCATAACGTGCCTCAGCCTCGTTTCGTGTATACCAAGTGATATCGATTTTTATGTTATCCATAATTGCCTTATTTGCGAGAAATTCAATTTGGTGAATTTCATCAAAAGTTAAACGCTTATAATGCGAGATATCAAGACGAGATGCCTCTAAACCTTTTTGTGCACCGGACTGCCAAACATGGTCACCTAAAACGCGTCGAGCAGCTCCATTTATAAGATGAGTTACTGTGTGAGCTTTCATTAAACTGTAGCGTTTATCCCAATTTAGAGAACCCTTAACAGTTACACCCTCTGAGAAGGGCGCGTTTGCATTGATTTTGTGTATGATGACTTTGCCAACTTTTTGGGTATCTAGTACTGCAACCATAACGCCGTTAAAGTTTAACCAGCCCTCGTCAGCGGGTTGTCCACCACCTTCGGGATAAAAACATGTTCGGTCTAATACCACATATTTTTCATTAATGATTTTTAGAACCTTGGCTTCAAATTCTTTCAGGTATGCATCTGCGTAATAAAGCGGTTCAGTGGGTGGCAAAGTTTCGGCAACCTCTTTAAGTGTTTTTTCTACTTGAGCTTGCACCTCTTCAACAGGTTTGTTAGCATTCATATGTCGATTTGCTATAAGGGAGTAAAAGTTTTCAGGAACATCTACTTGTAAACTTTCTTTTTCAGCAACTTGCTTTACAATTTCAGGGGGTAGACCGTGGGAATCATAGAGTTCAGTTAAAGTGACAGCAGATAGTTTACCTGTGCCTTTTGCTTTAAGGTCATCTGCTATGCGTTTAACCATGCTTTCTCCACGTTTTAGGGTGTCTTGGAATTTTTCTGCCTCATTTTTTAGCATTTCAACAATTTCAGTTTGCATTGTTTTAATTTGTGGGAAATCTTTGAACCAATAGTTAGCTTGTAACTCTACTATATCATAGAGACTATCAGTGTTCATGCCTAAATTGAGCATTAAACGATATGTACGACGGAAAAGAAGCCGAGCTAGGTAACCCTCTTGGATGTTTGAGGGCACAACACCTTCACTTAGCATGAAACTAAGAGTTTTCGTGTGATCCATAATAGCCCATGCATTCTCTATAGGAATAAGACTATGTTCTAATGTTTCAAGATCAATACCCGTTAACTGAGAAACCCGTTTACGTAACACCATACGGTTTGCAGTTTTATCTACGTTAACAAGCCCAGAGTATTTAGCAACTTGAGAGAGAAAATCATTATCAACACTAGATATACCGGCCATATCATAAATTTTGTTTAACATGTTACCATAAATTGCTTGAAAACAACTAGGCACCCCCTGACTTATCCAGGCAAAACGGTCAAGACCATAACCAGTGTCAACTGTGCGAATAGGTAACTCTACAAATTCATCACCAACCACTTTATACTGCATAAATACAAGCGTACCAACCTCTAAACCACGCACTATACACTCAACATCAGGACCGGCATTACCACCGCCAACCCATACACCCTCTTTATAGATAACTTCTTCACTTTTCATGCCTAAAACTTCAGTTACAAAACGATGATGATAACGAACAGTGTCATCTTTCCAGTAAACAGTTTTATCGGGCAAATTAAATGCGTGAGCACCACCCATTTCAAATATTGTTAAATGCCGACCAAAAGTGGGACCCGTATTGGGAATATCAGTTAAACGAATACTAGGCTGCGAAATAACTAGAGGATTTGCAGGAGGAGGCGAAATGCCCTCAGTTACATACGGTTGAAAATCAATAATACTTGCATGAGTTAAATAAATATCACTCCGCCAACGAGCAACAACAGGATAAGGCTTAACACGTGTATGATTATTTTGTTCAAAAAAAGAAAGAAAAGCCTCACGCATCTCAGGCAACGTAAACCGTTTAGACGTTGCAGGATTTCCAATAAACGAGTAATAACCACATTCATCAGAACTTGACTCCCCACAGGTCTCAATACCATGGTCTTGCGTCCAAAAATATTCACCACATTTCAGACAACGTTTACGCACAAACCCTTCCTGCTTAAAGAAGGGCAACTCATATGCTTCTGCTGGAAAGCTTTTCTCAACCATAAGACTACCTCTGCTATAATAACAATAATTATTTTGAAGAAATGATTTCCACAAATTTAAAGAATACCCAAAAACAACAACTTAACACACAAACTCGCCATTATAAACAAGAACACTCTAAAAACAAAATTTCAAGCCACCACTCTTGTAACTATAAACAGGTACATATCATCTACAGCTAGCTTATTGGGAATTTCGTAATTGTAAAAGACCGCTAAACTGCTATAAATTGTAAAACATTAGTGGTATTTATAGCGCTAGTTATCAAACAATTTTACACTACCTTGTTGCAGAGTTAATCTAATTAAGGTGAGTGCCAATCATCGATAAGTATAACGGGGACACCACGTTTTTCTTGCCCTAGGCGCCTTAAGGGTTTAGTTAAATGCCGCTGTGACCGAGTAGAGGTTACATACAAGCCTGTGTGAAGGACACGGGGTATAACTGTTGTTTGTTTTGTTAGGCTAACGAATTTTTCTCCACATTTTTCACATCTAAACCCTTGCTGTTTACCCATGGACTTTAAACGTTTTGCACATGCAGAACACCGAGGATTCTGGGTTACCACATTTTGATTAAGAGATAATATGTTAATTTTTTCAAGATTTATTGTTAAAAATTTAGTTTTTACATCCTTGTGTATAGCGCCCATAACTTCTATGGAGTCACCTATTACAAGTTCTCTAGCAGCTTTACGTAAATCACCT
Source organism: Candidatus Bathycorpusculum sp. (assembly GCA_009787585.1). Lineage (GTDB taxonomy): Archaea > Thermoproteota > Bathyarchaeia > Bathyarchaeales > Bathycorpusculaceae > Bathycorpusculum > Bathycorpusculum acidaminoxidans. Next base: position 4,791 of record WQSY01000020.1, read on the forward strand.
GTGGGCTCATATGCGGCGCAGTCTATCTCACAAAAGGATGTTTTAATACTAAAAATTACGTGCCGTACAGGCACAATTTTTGGATTTTTAGAAACAACCCCTTTGAGAATTACTGAACAATAACGTTCTAATTTATTCAACCCATCAACTTGTCTTAAATGGGCATCAGTACCCTGATTGGACCTAAAAATTACCCAACGTTCCACAGGTTCTAAAGATTTAACAATCCCAAAGGCTCGCTTAACCACATCAGCTGATTCACCTCGAAGACCAAATAATACAGGGTCAAATCCACGAGGAGTTATTAATATACGATTTTTTTCATTGTCTATATTGTTGAAAACTTGGGGCTGTAACAACTGGTCCATGTTAAAAACTGAGTCTTTATCTACAAGACGTTTAGTGCCCCAATTTGTGGCTGTGCGATAAGCTATTAACTCGTAAGTGTAGTCACCTGTTAGGGTTTCACCTATAGCGGCTAAGGCACCGATTATACCTCTACAGTTATTATATCCTAACGCTTCGGCACCAATTTTGCGAATTAGTTTAACAGCTTTATTTAGAGTAACTATACAAGTTTCAGCTTGCCGAGAAAAATCTGTTAACTCTTGAGGAATATTTTTCTGTTGATAAAACACAATTCCAGGATTGGTGCCTTTAACATTTGTATGTAAATGTTGTTCCCAAAAAGTCAAAACTAACTGTTTGATGTCATCTGTCAAATGTGTTGGATATTGGAATCTTAGGCAGAGGGCGCCGTTTCCTCGAGTTTTCCAAGGAACATTTGGGTTGAGCCGTATAAGTGCAGGGTAATCGATGAAGTGCACCGCAGGTACTTGTACAAGTTTTTCTACTAAAACTGCAGCAAGATATGTAGTGCATCCGCCGTTTATTGAATCTGTATCGTCTAAGCCAATGTGCATCACGGAGGTATCAGTCAAATGCTCAACTCCATTTATCTTGTATATGTGATATGTCTTATAAAATAAAAAGTTGCTTTAACAACCTAAAAAACTTGATAAATGTATAGAAAAATACAAGCAGTTTATAGACTTTAGTTAGCAGGACAACCTCGTTTAGAGAGGGTAGTTGATATTTGCTGTTTCTGTCTAGCTATTTTTATGCTTGTCCATTGGAAAGCTCCATAAGATACTATCATTCTAAACCATAGAGTTACGGCGCGGGAGAGTAAAGTAACTGAAACACTAAGCCCGTTAGGTAATCCAAGAGCGTGGAAAGTAGAAATCATTATAATCTCGTTAACTCCAAAAATGCCAAGACCCACGGCTTGTAATACGCCTGAGATGGTATAGACAATTAGCACGCTATCAAAGGGTATGGGATAACCTAGAGCTGTAAATACTAAAAACATTACACCTATGTCAAAAATCCAACTTAGAATCGAATATATAGTCGGCATTATCAAAACGCTAGGTGTAGCTTTCAATTCGTTAATGCTTAGATGAAAATTGTCTATAGTCTTAATTGTTTTCTGCTTAAAATCTGTTGGATCCCAGTTTTTACGGAAAAATAAACCAACACGGATAACAAACTGTAGTAATACATGAGTGGCTTTGGGTTTAATGCTTAGGTAGTAAATTAAAAATAATGAAACACCTGATAGTATCAAGAATAGGATAATAGCAAAAGTAGCTAAAGGTTCTAAAGTGCGATTAAACAATACTAAAAATAAACCTATACTAAAAGTAACTACTGTAAGGGACATTACTATAATTTTTTGGCCAATAACGGAGGCACCAATTTTTCCAGCATCTTCACTGGAAGACTTGCTAAACAGATATGTTTTAGCTACGTCACCTGATAAACCTAGTTGAGGAATGGCGGCATCAAAGAATAAACCAACCCATGTGAAGAGGTAAGCGTTTTTTACAGATGCTTTTACGGTTAGAGCATTTAATAGACTATGCCAAGCCATTGAAGAGAAAAAGACCCCTATAGGGTAAACTGCAAAAGAGATCACATACAAGATAATGTTAGCTTGGGAAATTGTTTCAATAAAACTGGTCAAATCTATAAACAGTACAAAATAAACTAGAAAAGCAATTAAACCAAAAGTTAAGAGCAGAAAAAGCTTTTTGTTACCCTGTAACGGATTTTTTTGTGGAGCCATCACGCCTGTGAACCTAAAACAAAAATAGACAGATGTGTTAAAAAGGGTTAGTTGGAGTTAAGGTGTACCGTAACATCCAAGAGATTTATTTGATTATTTTTAGATCATAGAGAACCTTTTTGAATTCTACATCGTTTAGTGATGCACGTCTGCCGTTTGCATATATGTCTTTGATTTTTTCTACAACTATGGCAACGTTTTGGTCATCGGGTTCAGTGCCAGTGATTTCAGTGATTTTGTGTTTTATAATACCTTTACCGCTTTGTTTACCAATTGTTAATCTGCGCTGGTTGCCAACAAGTTCGGGTGGATAGGGTTCATATGTCCACGGGTTACTTAGAACACCGTGTGTGTGAATACCTGATTCATGAGCAAAACCGTAGTCACCAACGATTGCCGTGTTAGGTGGCAAATGGAAACCTGTTGCGTTACTGATATAGTCCGCTGTCTGCTTTAATTTAGCTGTTTTGCCTTCAAATTTACGTACACCATAGTGCAAATATAGGTTAAGTAAAACTTTTTCTGTTTTAGCGTTGCCTGCGCGTTCACCAATGCCCAGATATGTAGTGCTGGCGTAAATTTTATCCCAAACGCCTTGAGCAGCTTTAATTGCAGCCATAGTGTTTTCAAGGGCGTTACCAAAGTCATCGTGTGCGTGTATTTCTATGTCTTTAATTTTTGTTTCTTTTTTAATTGCAACAATTTTTGCAGGGATACCACTGGGTAGAGGTGCATCAGGACTGGAAAGGCCAATACCTACTGTATCGCAAACGCGATAACATTCTGCACCTGCTTCTGCAACACTACTAATTAGTCTAGATTCAAAATTCCAGTCAGCTCGTGTGCTGTCTTCGCCGTGAACAAATGTACGTAATCCGCAGGTTTTTGCGGCGTATTCTGTTACGTCGATAAGGTTTGCAAGTATTTGTTCGCGAGTTTTTTCAGGCCATTTTGCTTGGAAGTGCATATCTGAGACTGGGTGAGAGATACCTACTTCGTTAAAACCTAACTGTACTGCGCTATCGATGTCTTCTTTTACTGCACGACACCATGCAGCAATTCTCATATCTAGTTTTTGGTCTAGAATAAGTTTTGCTGCTTGTTTATCTGGTTCTTGATAATGAAACAGTTCAATTCTTTCAACGCCTATTTCGTTTAACAATTGTGCTATACGCGTGGCGTCTTTTGGTCCAACAGCTAGACCAGGCATTTGTATACCGTCTCTTAGAGTACTGTCGTCTATTATAGGGTCTGTTTTGAGTTCAGGTAGTTTGAAATAAAATTGGTTTAACTCCATTTTTTCATCTCTCTGTCTAATTTATGCTTTTTTTTCAAGCACAATGTAATGTTAATCAGTATTTCTGTGTCATTGATAAACATTGCTGTATGGTTTTACAACGTTATAAAATTATTTAGCAACACTTAGCCCCATTTATCTTGTCACACAACAAGTAAAAAGTTTACATAAAACTAAAATATAGAAACACTATACACTAAAAACGTTTAAATAACGCCTTAATAGTACCTGAAACTGCCAAAACATGTACAGAAGCCACCTTACCAGTCACATTTGTAATGCAAGCTAAAGAAGCTCTAACAGCACCTAACGTTTCAAGGGAGGTACGAACAACTACAATTTTACAGGAAACATCAAAGTTAATTAAAGCCATACTAGTCAAACTTGCACCTACTTCACCATAGAGTCTAGTAACCGATCCCCAAATGGCGTCCATTAACTCTTTCTCAGAGGGCACACTATCCATTTCCAACTGTAAGGCCAAATAACGCCGTTTTACACGCTTCACTAAAAAACATTACCCTCCTTGACAACGCGGATACCAGGAGCAATAAAGTTGCATTTGAGTTTTTCGCGGTTACGTAAAACAATCGCCAGAGGGTTCATTGAAACAGTATTCAAAGCCTCAACATCACTTAACCCAAAAAGATAGGCCACACTAGCCATATCTCTTGGCATACGCATAAAACGCTCCTCAGTTGCGCCACTTGAAAGAATTATAGGCACATCAAAAATTTTGGCAATGGCAACTTCACGACGCAAACAAGAAAGAAACCGCGTGCGCGCTGGACCCTCTAAAACAAGTAAGGATTTAATGTCAATTTCCAAAGCTGCACAGCCACTACGGGCAAGTTCAGCCTCTGAGCGATCAAAAAAACGCTTACGATAATCAGTGTTTGGAAAATTTAACAAGTCCACACGCCGATCTTTGGCGGCTTGTCGCGAAATTTCTTTATCATCACAGATAACACAGATTATGTCAAATTTACGCCTTAACCGACGCAGGTTATGCATAAGCTCGTTTTCGTTTCTAGGATACAAATCGGCTCTTAAGACAAGCTCGACTTCGACATTTTTGCAGAGGGTTTTTAGGTTTTCAATTTCATCTATGGAAGGTTCAAAAGAAAAAGAAACAGCCAAATGGCGGTAACCAAATTTTGCTGCACGGTGTATTGCACTTTGGAGGATAGATAATTCATTTATATTAATTTTTAAGTGCAGGTCAGCAAAAGAGCGTTTCATGTCAGTAACCCAGATTTTTTGAGTATCTCTAGGATTTCTTCATACGTTTTGTTTTTGAAGTGAATTTTAAAATGAATTGGATCATCTTGAGAAAGTTTTATTTTTCCCAGAAAAGCAGCTTGTTTATCAAAACGTAAATATAAATTGGTTTTTTCTATGTGTAAAGCAATATTATTGTTTAAATTGTTCTTATCTAACGCGTTTATGTTTTGGCTAATTTTCTCAAGTACCGCGGGCAAAATTTTTTTTTCTAAAAGTTGAGCGGTAAAAATGGTAATAGAATTCCCATGATGTCCGGCTAAACTATTTTTTTCGAACTGTATAGATTCTGTTAAATCCATTGGCAGTAAATTGCGTATGGCAGTTAAGACTTTCTCTGCATCTTCTGTTGCGTGTGCAAAGGCTCTTAAATCTACATAGCCAATAAAGGGTTTTTGGGACATTGGGCACCGATTCTTTGACCTATAGCATCTGCTGTTTATGCTTCAGTCTGTTTAGGGGTAGCGGCTATACGTGTTAAGGTTTCAATGTTGCTTTCATGTATACTTTTGCGTCGAAAGTCAACAGGTAGACCCATTTGTTTAGCTTGGAAGCAGGTTATGCCTGCTTTTGCTATCTCGTCTGGGCTGAAGCCTCTTCCGCTTTTTGTTTTGCCATTAGGTCTTTTTATGATTGGTTTTACGTTGTACATCTTATTGTTCTCCGTGTTTTCTTGCGCCTTTACGGAGGCTTGGTCGGACTTTTTCTGCTCCGCGTCCACGATGGCGTAGACCTCTTACTTGTTTGCCTGCGCTGGTCATGCTTCTAAAGACACGGCTTGTGTGTTGACGTTCAGTAATCCAGTTTATGTCTTTGTCAGATTGTATAACTGGGCTATTAGGGTCAACTAGAATTACTTCGAACCATTTGCTTCTTCCGTCTTGGCCAACCCAGTAGCTATTGAGAACTTCTAGGTTTGGGAATTTCTTTGCAGTTCTTTCCTCTGCGATTAATCGGATGCTTTTGGATGGTTTAAATTTTGCAACACCCATACGTTTAGGTCGTCTACCAGAGCGGGGTCGTATTTTGCGCAGTCCACCACGTCTTACACGTGTGCGGACAACTACAAAGCCCTGTTTTGCTTTATAACCCAGTTTACGTGCTCTATCAAGTCTTGTTGGGTGTTCAATACGTGTTACGGTTGGTTGTTTTCTCCATTGGACTAAGCGTTGCCGCATTAATTCTGCCACAAAGGAGTCGTCGGGTTTTGCCCATTCTTCTGCCATGTATTTGTAGGCCATGTTTTTTCACTTATGTGTTATTTGTTTACGGTTCAGCCTTTCGGCCACATCCCTGCGGACATGTTCATCCGCCTGTATTTTTACACCAAATTACCATGGCATAAAATAAACCTTTCCAAAAAACAGACCCTCTTAATACATTAATTCTAACAGTGAAACAAAATTTCAAAAATCACTCTTACCATAACAATTAAAAAAGTTTAAAATTCACAAACGTTTGACTATCTTTTACCTCATCATAAATAGGGTGTATTCAAACAAAAGTAAACCGTTAAAAATAAAAAACGCGTAATCACATCAGTTAAGAATCATCAATTTAACAGAATTAGAAACAGAGTTAGCCTGTCAAAGTAACGTGTTTTTAGTTATAAAATAAGTAATAGGGAAAAAGTGGTAAAAATAAAGTTAGGCGTTTAACCGAATAGGGCGCCTAAGCCTTCTAGTGCTGCTTCTTCTTTGGCTTTCTCATCTTCAGCTTTCTTCTTGTCATCCACTGGTGCCGCTGCTTTAGCCGCATCACCTGCTGGTGCTGCTGCTGGAACTGCTGCCATCATAGTTGGCGCTGCCTTAATTGCCTCATCAATGTTAACTTCACTAAGTGATGCAACGAGTGCTTTAACTTGAACTACATCAACATTAATTCCTGCTGCAGTAAGAACCTTTGTAACTGAATCCTCAGTAATTTCTTTACCTGCCTTGTGAAGGAGCATTGCTGCGTAAATGTTTTCCATATCTTTTCACCTCTTCGTTCGACCATTTCAACATTAGCGACATAACTAATTAAAATAGTTAATGCCATGAATTGCAGTTGACTGCATCATCTTGCCGCTTAAATGAAAACCCTATGACTTAATAACCTTTCGCAACACAGTTGCCACTGAGTAGCGTAAAATAGGACATAAACAAACTTTCATCAACTTACATCGAAATAACACTGTGTAAAAACGCCACAGCGTAAAAATGAAAACACTTAACATGAACCCTTAAAGAGAATCATTAAAGATTTCTGTTTTTGGAGTTAGGATCAGTTAAAAAATAACTTGAACAAAGTTTCTAATAGAATGGGATATTTTCCAAAGATATTGCACTATTCTGCTCTTAACGCGATCAAGTTATTTTTGAACTAATCCTAACTCTTTTTGGTTCTGCGATAACTCTTCCGCGTCATTTTCAACAATGTCTACCAGTAGCGACGATGATGATTCCTTCTTGTTTCTGTGCATAAGAACACCAATTATAGCCACAGGTATCCAGCCTGTAATGACAAATACTGTTGCAGGAAATCCTCCGCCGTCAAAAAATGGCAATACACCTGACAAAAATGTCAAAATATCTGTCAAGAATATTTCCCATATTGTGAAAGATAAAACCATTGCGACTATAGAGGCGTAACCGTATTTTTTGCCGAATTTGTTAAACGTTTGAACAGCTAATATACCAGCGAAAAAGAAGTCGCCAAGACCAAGCCCCCTAAAGGCTATATCACCAGCGGCGTTTAAGTATGTGGGAACATTTGGTAAATAGATAATCACAGGTAAACCTAAGTCTGTAAATGTATTTGCTGCGGCAACCATTGGTCCACTAAAGACAAGGATAATATCTATAAGAGTTAGAAAAGCGGCAAATATCCAAACATTTCGCCAGTTAAATATTGGGCTGAGATATAGGATAATTAGAATTGCAAAGGTTGCCCCGAAAACGTCTAAAACGTAGGGGAACCAAATATTTAAGGTGCCCGCGTAATGTAGTATATTAAAGAAGACAAATATTAGCAAAAATAATGCAGGCGGTTGTGCTGCGATATACCATTTTACTTTCTTATCATCAGCTTTCTTTTGCTCATAAGCTGCAATTGCAAAACATGCAATGCTTAACGCAAAAAAGGCGCCTACTCTAAAAGTTGTAGCAGGGTCTTGAAGATCAGGTAAGAGACTAGCTATGCCAGCAATTAGGCTTACAATGCCAATGCCTATAGAGAATAATTGTGCACTCTTCTTTTTTAGGCCTGAGAACAGGTGTGTAGTAGTAAATAATAACATTGTATAAGACCCTAAAAATATGGACATCAGAACGTTTTCGAACATACTGTCAGGGTTAAGAAAGGACGTTAAGACTATAGTTGAAATGACGACAACCAATACTACGACAAATAGTAAAATGTCGTTTGTTTTGAATTCTTGTGCTTCCATTGAAGCTTTAAGTTTTTTTTCTGCACGTTTGTATAAGAGTACTGCAGCTGTTACAACAAGCAGTAGAACCAATGGCATAGCAACGTCAAGAGTAGGCATAATAGCAAAGTAAGAAATGATACATTTATTTGTTTACCCTAATCGTGCAAAAATTTCAGGCAACAAAAGGTTTACAGGTTAAAATATGCGTTAAATAACGCCAGAGAAATTAGAAGAGCCTCCTCTGTTCGCACCGTAGCGGTACCTTGTTTTGGAACTGTGTTTACTATAAAATCTGAAACTGCCTCAAGACTTAACCCCTCTTCTTTGACAATTTCATGTAGTCCACGGGAAGGAGCCCCAAAGGCTATTAAAACTTTTTCAGCTTTGCTCCATCGTTTAGCAATCTTGTCAGAGACGTCAACAAAATTATCCGCTATACGAGCTGTTGAAATTACTAAATCAAATAACTGAGTCTGTAACATATGTCCAAATGTTTGGTCTTCAACTATAACCTGAAAACCCCAGTACGTAGAAACATCATCACGGTTAACTGCTTGAATTTCAACGCGGTTGTTGTCGTTTTTTATAACTTGAACCGTTAAGCGTTCGCCAACAGAGAATTGTCTCTCACGTAACAACGCAGTGCTCTGTACACCTATATCAACTATTAAGCCTTCTTTTGTTTGGTTTAAAATTATACCTTCGCGATATTCGCCGACTTTTAAGTCACGATTTTTGCCGCTAGTTGGATGATGAGGCGCACGTAAGGGCGGAAGGATACCGGCATATTGTAAGTCAGATTCTATTTTGAAGAGATTTTTTCGTAAATACTGAGGAGTTTCTATATAGTTTAATATTTTTGCGATAAACTTTAAGTCACGCAATTGGTTCTCGCGTGTACTGTCGGGATAGACAATTATTTTGTTTACTCTAAATATTGCTGCTGCACGAGCGATTAAACCTATCTTGGAGGTTTTCTCTCGTAAATGGGGTGTATCAGAAATTATAGATGCTGGAATAGCAATAAAGAGTTTACTTTTATCCAAATTTTCTCTCCCGCATATTTGTAATTGCGCTCAGTTTAAAAAGGTGATGTGACATAAAATAGGAAGTAACATTGAGGTTTGATGATGGACAAACACAGGCTAGAAGATCCCGAAGAAATAAAACAGGTAGATAAGGCAGATATGTTAAAGTTTTGTCTAAACATGAGTAGACACTATCGGGAAGCATTTAGTTTGGCTTCAGGCATAACAAATAGTTATTCTAAGCCTCGCAACATCATCATTGCGGGTATGGGAGGTTCAGCTATTGGTGGAGAATTGCTCAAAGATTGGGCGAGAAATAAAATTTGTGTTCCTATAGAGGTTAACAGAGAGTATCATTTACCTGCCTATGCTAATGAAGAAACCTTGGTGCTAATAACTAGTTATACGGGGGATACTGAGGAGACTCTAAGTGCTCTTCTAGATGCCATAAAATACAAGTGTATGATTTACTGCATAACGAGCGGTGGTACAATTATGAGAATCGCTGAGCAGTTACAGATTCCTTTTTTGCGAGTTCCATCAGGTATGCCACCTCGTGCTGCTTTGCCGTATATGTTAGTACCCTTGTTATTGTTTCTTGAAAAGACAGGATTATCCACAGAGGTCTCCAAGGAGCTTGAGGAAGCTTTTTCTATAATAGAGGTAATTGAGAAGCAAAATGCTGCCAAAACGTTAGTGGATAATAGTTTAGCTAAAATGTTAGCGGTAAACATTAACGGTTTCATTCTTTTGGTTTATGGATTTGGTCTTTTTAGTGGTGTTGCAAGACGGTTTAAGCAGCAGATAAATGAGAATGCTAAAATGATGGCAAAATGGGACAATTTACCCGAGTTAGATCATAATGAAATAGTGGGTTACGAAAAAATCGAGAAACATAAAGAGCGTTTTGTCGCAATTTTCATACGGGATAAAGCTGAACCTATAGAAATACGTAGTCGCATTGAGATAACAAAAAACCTTATGGTTGCAACGGGGATAAGTCTTTATGAGGTTTGGAGCCAAGGTAGTGGTGGTCTTGCAAAGATGCTGTCGATTGTTGCAGTGGCTGATTTTTTGAGTGTATATTTGGCTGTTTTACGTGGAGTTGATCCTTTTCCAGTACAAACGATTGATAAATTGAAAGATTCTTTAAAAAAGAATAACGTTAGAGAGAAAGTTATTTTAGAGATAGAAAAAATCGCCAATGTAGCTATTTCGTTACGTTAAATTTTGGAAGAAAAAGAAAAATTAGAGGCTTGTGAAGCGTTTAAAGTCTTCATCAGCTACAGCTATAGAGATCATTTTTGGTGAGCGTTTAAAGCCGTAGGCGCATATTGTGTTAATTGTGCCTTCTTGTTTTTTGGTTAGTGCTATTTTGGTTGCGCGTATTACGTCTATTAGGACGCTGCCTGCGTTTGGGGCGTCAACTGTTTGGAATTTGAGGTCGATTTTTAGGGGTGTATTGCAAAAGTATGCGCCGTTTATGTAGAAATAGCTGTCTCGTTTGTTTTGTAGAAAGTCTACGTAGTCTGTTGAACCGGCTACTATTTGGGTTTTATAGGGTAGTGCTGATGCGACTGATTCGGTTTTGATTGTGCGTTTTGCGTCTCTTGTGCGTTCTAGGGTGTCGACGGATTCTGCGCCGCCTCCAACGTCAAGTTGATATGTTTCAAATATTTTTACTCCGCTGTCAGAGAGTAGTTTAAGTAATGTTTTGTGTAGGGCTGTTGAGCCTATTTGGTCTACTAAATCATCGCCGATTAGGGGTAAATGGGCTTCTTTGAATTGGTTTGTCCATGAGGGGTCGTTTGCAATAAAGTTTGGTGTTGCATTGATAAATGCGCATTTTGCTATGAGAGCTTGTTTTGCATAATATTCAGTTGCCTTAATTGCGCCGCTTGGAAGTAAATTTATAACCATTTCTGTCTCTGAGTTTTTAAGGACTTGGGCTACGTCAACATCTGCTTTGTTGCTTACGTGTATTATGTCTTTTGTTGACTCTCCAACTCCGTCAAGGAGTGGACCTTTGCTTACTGTGACGCCTGTTTTTGTTACTTGAGAAATTTTTGGTGTGTTATTTGGTTTAGCGTAAATCGCATCTGATAGGTCTAATCCAACTTTGCGTTCGTCTACATCAAATGCTGCGACAACTGTTATGTCCTTTGGAGTATAACCTGCTAATGTTGGATTTCGTAAACCAATAAATTCTTCTGTTTTTTCGGCTTTCCCATAATAGTTTAAGCCTTGAAGGAAGGCTGAGGCACAGTTTCCAACTCCGATTAATGCAACTTTAATTTTTGACACTTTTTGGCACCTGCTCAGCTTCCATATTTACATCAACCATTATAAAAAGTTACGCTACACCTAAAGCCAACATATAGACGTTAAGAGAGGAAAATGAACTTAAATTTTTGATAACTTTTGCTAAGGCAGGGTTATTTTTTGTTGCGTGTTTATTGTCAGTTCAGTGTTTGATATAGTTTAGAGTTTACAAGTTTCGCGGAGGTGACATGCAGACTGTTTATGTTTTTATGTGTTTTTTGGGAGTTGTTTAAAAAAGCTTTTAGTTAAGTTTGTGTTAGGTAACTTACTCTTCGTTTGTAAAGGGCGTTGGGTTACTGTTTAATGGAGAGAGTCATATATGAGTGAATTGGAAAAGTCAGGTTATAAGGGTATAGCGTTACGTTTGCTCCAAGATGCCGGCTGTAAAATTGGCGATATTGTCTGTGTTATCAGCAGAGGTAGGACTTATGAGGGAATTTTAATCCCTCGTGCAGAACGTGGAGATGCAGCAACTATTGTTATAAAAATGAAAAGTGGCTACAACGTTGGCATAACTGCAGCGTCTAAAGAGGTTACTGTAGAAAAAATGGGTGCGGGTGTTAAACCTGCGTTTGCATCTCCGACGCCACCTAAACAAAATACAGAGTTGCCTCATGTGGTAATTATGAGCACGGGGGGTACCATTGCTAGCCGTGTGGATTATCGTACAAGTGCAGTTCATTCAGTCATATCGGCAACAGAGTTGTATAGTACGGTTCCTGAGCTTGCAGATATTGCCTATGTTGACACGGAGATGGTTTTTAATCTTTATAGTGAGAATTTAACACCGAAACATTGGACTGAATTAGCTCATAGAATTGCGGATTGTATAAAGCAGGGTGATGTGGACGGTATAGTGGTTACACAGGGTACAGATACTATGGGCTATACTGCGGCGGCACTAAGTTTTGCGTTGCAAAATTTGCCTATTCCAATAGTTTTTGTTGGTGCGCAGCGTTCCTCTGACCGCCCTAGTAGCGATGCAGCAACTAATCTAATTGGCGCAGTTAAAGTGGCAGCTGAAGCGCCTTTTGCTGAAGTGGGTTTAGCCATGCATGAAACAGTATCGGACACAGTTATCGTTGTACATCGTGGGGTTAAAGTTCGTAAATGTCACACAAGTCGCAGAGATACTTTCAAGTCTATTAACGGATTTCCAATTGCCAAAGTGGTAGACCAAAAAATTCATATGCAAAACGAGACAGTTTTTCAGTGTCGAGACTTGTCTAAACAGTTAGTTTTAAAATCGGAATTTTGTGAAAAAGTTGCTCTTGTGAAATTTTATCCAGGTATGGATCCTGCAGTTATAGACTTCTATGTTAATCAAGAGTTTAAGGGCATTTTGCTTGAAGGCTCAGGTTTAGGGCATGTTAGCACAGTTTGTTTTGAGGCAATCAAAAACGCTATATCAAAAGGGGTAATTGTAGCTCTTGCTTCTCAGTGTATTTGGGGTCGGGTTAACATGAATATTTATGATACGGGCAGGGATTTGCAAAGTTTTGGCGTTATTAGTCTTGAGGACATGTTTGCGGAGACGGGTCTTGTAAAGCTTATGTGGGTTCTTGGACAGACCAGTGATATTGAAGAGGCAAAACGGTTGCTAAAAACTAACATTGCAGGAGAGTTTACGTTACGTACTTTTCCTCAAGAGAAAAATGTGTATGGAGCACCATAAAATGTCAACTGTTGATTACGCGAAAATTGGTTTAAAAGTGGGGTTAGAAATTCATCAACAACTAGACGTGGGTTCAAAACTATTTTGTAATTGCCCGCCGGAATTGTTTAAGGAGGAAACATCGGAGACAACTTTTTTGCGTCGTCTGCGTCCAACGCAAAGTGAGCTTGGACAAGTTGACCCTTCCGTATTTTTTGAGTCCCAGAAAGGGGTTAAAATTTTGTATGAAGCCCCAAGTAGTTGTACGTGTCTTGTAGATATGGATGAAGAACCACCACATTTGATGAATCAGGAGGCGTTAAAAGTTGTCCTCACAGCGGCGCTTATGATGAATATGCAGCCTGTTGATGAGGTGCATGTTATGCGCAAGATAATAATTGACGGATCTAGCACAACGGGTTTTCAGCGTACAAGCATCATAGCCTTAAATGGTTGGATAAAAGTTGGTGAAAAAACCATCCCCATGCAAGCGGTAAGCTTAGAGGAGGATGCTGCTCGAAAAACGGGTGTTGAAGATGAGGGAAGAATTATTCGTTATCGTATTGATCGTCTTGGAATTCCGTTAATTGAGGTTACTACGGCACCTGTAATGTACTCACCTCTTGAGGCACAGCATGTTGCCTTAGCTATTGGTAAAATTTTGCGAGACACCGGCAAAGTTATGCGTGGTTTAGGAGTTATTCGCCAAGACCTTAATGTGTCAATTATTAATGGCACTCTAGTTGAAATTAAAGGTGTACAGGCACTAGAGTTAATTTCAACTGTTATTGAGTATGAGGTGCAACGTCAGCTTGGGCTGCTTAGTGTAAAAGAGGAGCTTTGCCGTCGTGGAGTAACTATAGAGGCTTTAAAAGAAGATTTTGTTGAGATTACAGATATTTTTAGGGAATCTAGGGCAAAAGTTATTCGAAAAGCGATAGATAAAAATCAAAGAGTTTTAGCGGTTAAACTTTTAGGTTTTGCAGGACTTTTAGGTAAAGAATTGATGCCTAACTTCCGTGTGGGCTCAGAATTTTCAGATAGAGCTAAATTTTGGGGCAGAGTTGGAGGAATTTTTCATACTGATGAAATGCCCAATTATGGCATAACACCGGAAGAAGTTATAGCTGTACGCAAAGCCGTTAACGCCATGGAAAACGATGGCGTAGTGTTTGTCGCGGACTCTGTGGAAAACACCAGAGATGCTCTTAAAGCAGTAGTAACTCGCGCTAAAGAATTACTCATAGGAGTACCTGCTGAAACACGCACTGCTAAAGATGACGGCACCACACGTTACATGCGACCACGTCCGGGAGCGTCTAGAATGTATCCTGAAACAGATATCCCTGTCCAAGCAATAACAGAGGAGATTATCAAAAAAGTTTTAACAGATATGCCTGAACCTGCTGAAAAAAAACTTTTGCGTATCGTAGAACAGTACTTGTTAAATGAGAAATTAGCCAAACAAATTTTGGACTCTGAGTGGACTAAACTCTTTGAAGAAACTGTGAAAGATACAGACGTGGCAGCCTCTACGGTGGCGGCGTTTCTAACTGAAACCCTAAAAGCGCTCAAACGTGACGGCATTGCAGTTGAAAAAGTAAACGAGCCACAAATTAAAGCCTTATTTACAGCTGTAGGCTCTGGTGTGCTCACTAAAGAAGCGTTAGCAGACGTTTTTAGCTGGCTGACAAAAAATGAAGACAAAACCGTTCAAGACGCTATAACGGCACTAGGTTTAAAAATGCTCACAGAAAAAGATTTAGAACACATTATCGACCGTATCATCAACATGAACAAGGCGACAATTGAAAATAACGGTAAAGGCGCATTGGGTATACTAATGGGCGTAGTAATGAAAGAAGTACGAGGCAAAGCCAACCCAGAACTGGTCAACAAAATTCTAAAACAAAAACTTTAAACTCAAACTGTGTAAAAACAGCAATTAAACTCGCTAAAACCAATATTAGCGAGTTTTACATTTTTTCTACTATAAACAACGTCATTGACTATTTTTTGTTTTTTCCTTTTTGTGTTTAATAGTATTGTGAAGTGCTGTTAAAAACTTTGGAAAAAATTGGAATCGATACATCATTAAGACACTTATAATGATAGCATGAGATATCACACCAGCTAGAAAATATACTTATAATTGTATGTATGCTTCTCCGAAATTTGCATATCCACAGTCCTCTACGTTTGCTACGGTGACAAAAAGTGCGAACCTATATGTCAGATAGTTTGAGGCAAACTTTTCGTTTTTATTGTAGAACTTGATTTCTAGTTGTTTTAGTTGTTCAAGGGTTTACATTGTTGTTTCACAAGCATTGTATGAAAGTATCACAACTATACATTAACGCATTATAAAATAACCATTAATATACTAATATTGCAAAATGCATTAGCTTATTTTAATAATTAGTCAACAAACAGTAGCTATCCTAACAATCACTCACTCAACATTCATGTAATCAACGTGATTTTGACACGTTTTTTGGCTTTACATTATTTTTTTACGGTTGCCATTGTTGTCAAAGTTTCTTCTTAACGCCTTTTCAGTGGGAACAATAGACCCTACAAGAAAGACCAACTGAACAAGCACAAGTATGCATCCAAAAATGCTTATATCAATGCTTCTTTTCCTGATACAAAAAACATGACACTTACAGATATGGGCAGCATTATTAGTCCAATGGTTTGCCATAGTTTTCCACAATAATTGTGGGCAAATTTCCATGTATCTTGATTTTTCATAGACATACTAGTGCTTTATCCGTTAAGTAATTAGATTATTGTGGGGTATAGACGTTTTAGTTTAATTCTTGCGTCTTTAGTGGTGAATTGCCAATTCACTTTTACACATTGCACATTACGCTGCTGGATCCACGCTTTAACCTGACGCTCAAAACTCTCCATATCCACAAACGCAACTCCAAGAACCTGACGACACATAACCCCAATCTCAATCTCAACCATATCAAGCCAACTCCCATGATTAGGAGCAAAATGCCACTCAAACCGATTCAAAAGCCTACGCGCCTCCTCAACACAAAACACCTCACACAACGCACCAACCTTATGAGCATTAAGATTATCAGCCACAA
>WQSY01000021.1 GCA_009787585.1 Candidatus Bathycorpusculum sp.
AATATGCGTATTTCTTCTCGCTCCATTGGTTGTGTTCCCAAAATAGATTACAGTAACAACCTATTATATTTTTCGCAAGTTATTATTTAACTGACCCTAAAGGTATTTTGAGGGGCATCAACACCGTTTACAGTGTATATCCATTCAAACTTGTCTATAACCGCTTTACTCTCAGTTTCTATGGTTGACGATGTGACAAGCTTCACATTACCTAATGTTGTTACTGTGTTTGTTGTATCAACAGTGTTTAGTACATTTTGCAGTTCTTTAATGTATGTTGCTTGGAAATAAGTCATGTATCGGTCAAGAATGCCTTTGGCTGAATCGACAGCGTTAGTTATTTGTGGTTCAACATAAATTGGTGACCCTCTTGAGGCTATGATACTACAACCATATAACTGGTTGTCTCTAAATCTACATGTTACATACAGTATGCTTTCATTTTTCCAGTCTAAATCATATTGTATCACTTCTTCAGCAATGCCATTCCAGTGTGGTGGAAAATCTACAAATTGACTGCCCAGTTTAACAGTATATAATGACATATTGAGCTTAACTACGTCGCTTAGAAACGTCAATGCTTTATCTTGATTATTTGCTTCTATAGCACATACTTTGGGCACCTGTATAAACAAAGTTCCCACCATTACCAAAAGAATCAAAACCGCCAGAATTTTTTCCATATTTTTCATATATGTTTTCATCACATTTCACTCCCAATTGTTATGGTAAGGCTATGTGGCTATTGCCGTAAATTTTCATCCATTCAGTTACATACTGATTATGAACTGAATCATAATATATAACTATAGTTGTAAGAGGGTATTGATCAAATTTTTGTACTCCGAAAACCCAATTTATTGCATTATCTAAAGCCTGATGAACTGTGTTACTCTGAGTTAGAAAATAGTAAAAGTGTTTGACAAAATTTCCATATTCATAACCATATGATCCAGCAGAAAGATGCGTGGTGTTGTTGTGTTTTCAGGTAGGGTCCCAACATAGATTTGTTAACATCGTTTTTTTGTATTACCTGCAGATATGTCGCGTCCAAGAAAAACAGACAACACAACCTGCTAAAACCTCCAATGCAAATACCACCAAAAAACAAAACAAAAACATCATTAATAACAACAGCCATGCTTTAACCATAGAAGTGGTTCACAAAATGACAACCGAACAATTCAATATACAAATAACAACGGTACCCAATGTTGTGAATATCATCATAATGGTCATGATAGTGCTTGGTGTTGTTATATTAGTAACAGGTTTAGTTTTGAGCGAACTGTTAAAAGAAAAAAGACAGCCATACAAAAAAATTGTTGATGTAAGTGTGGGTGTGAGCATTAAATTCGCTTGTGCAATTCTGGGTATAGTGTTAATAGTGCTAGGGGGTCTTATGTATTATGGCATATCATCCACTATTGCATCACCATCTGTGGTGACTATTGATTCTGGATACATAAACGTAGAATCCAAAAGTTTTATCCATACTAATGTTATCGGGGATCTCTTGTCCATCAGCGGTAATAAGACTGTTACTTCTGACGAAATAGCAACAGCGTTTGTTGGACAAGTAGGCTCAGGCGACTTTAAATTACATAAAAACTATGGAACCAACTTTGGCGACACAAACGTGGGTTTATACACTTTGGGAAATGGCGCGTCAGCTTATGTAGCAACAACTAACTCTACTTGCCTTATTATAGAGCTGAAAACTGGCGAATACCTCATAGTAGGCAACCAAGACACCCAAACGATTGCCAACAGCTTCTCACAAAACGTTCATCAATTAACACCACAACGATAAAAATAACTGTTCAGTCAATGCTGTCAACCTAGTGCTCTGACACAATTAAATATTAGTTACATAATTAACCTTACTACAGCAGTGGAGAGGTTAATTGATGAAAACAAAATACGTTAGACGTTAGGCTTTATTATTTTTTGTGTTTTTAATGGGGCTTTGGGGTTATGTGGGTTATTTTTTAGACTGTTAGAGTCCCTGATATGTGGAAATTAATCAGGCCGCAGACTATCTCAGTCATAGGCTCCTAGTTTCTAAGTCGATTTCTAAACTCTTCACCAAAGATACAAAACTTTTTTCACCCTACTATTAGTATGCTCCACAACTACCCTAGCTGACGCTAAGAGCTTAGGAACAGTTAAACTATAATTTGGGAAAACGTGTGGGGCCAAAGAATTTTAAATCGGTGTATTAGGCAATAACGCCTTATTTTTATCTTAAATTTATTTACTAAAGCTATAATTTCACAAATTATTATTTAACCGTTCCTAATCCTTCTCGATGCCCAGATAACCTAAATCCAACTTAAGTTATTTCACGAGGCAGTTGGGGATGACTACGCTTATAGAGCGTATAGTCGTGAGTGTTTCCTTTTGCATGAGGGGATTTATGTACAATTAATCCTTGCTTGTTAACGGTTAGTTAGGTTTTTGCTGTGTGTTTTTTCTTTTTCCTGCTGTATTGTGTTTTATGTTTTTGTTTGTTTTGGGGTCTTGGAATCTCTTGCTCAGTAGCGTCTATGAATGCTTCAAAGTCTGGGAATATTTTTTCAATCTTTGTTATGGTGGTTAGTTTTTGGGTTTTTTGGTGGTGTTTGTTTGGGATGGGTAGTATTTCTTGGATTAGGGGTTCTAGTTTGTTGTGTGGTTCTTAGGATGCTTGTTTGGGTGAGGTTGTAGAGGTAGCCTATCAGGGTTTTGGAGGTGTATAGTTGGTAGTAGAGTAGTAGAGTGAGTAGTTGGTTGGTTTGGGTCTAGTTTGAAGGGTTGTCCTGTGTCGGTGGCTTGTTTGTGGTTGGTTTTTTGGGGTTGTTTTTGTTTGTATTGTGTGTGTTTTTGGTGTATTTGCCTGTTTAGGATGTTGAATTCTTGTTGGGTGAGTTCTGTGAAGGTCTTAAAATGCTTTGGATGTTTGGATAATATGGCGTAATTTAGTATGCAAATTCCCTAAAATCCAAATAAAATGATTATGTGTTAATAAAAACTCCGATTTACCGTTAAAACACTAATAAAGCCTAATGTCTATTTAACCAAATATCACGTACAAATACTTTAAAAGTATCAGATAATTTTGAACTACTTTTTTAGTCTCAAGTTCTATTGTTTTAGTATGTTTAAGGTCTATCTTTTAGGTGGCGAGAGTGTTCGTAAACGTGATGGTGAAGAGGTTAATCGTCAAGCTTTTAGTGATGTGGGCGGGTTACCGAATGTTTTAGTTTTTTCGTGGGCGAGGGCAAATTTTGATCAGATATATCATCGGCAAAAGTTAGTTTATGATTATTTGAGGTATTTAGGTGCTAATAGGGTAGTTTTTGTTGATTATTCGCTTTCTCTGCATGAGTTGGAGGAAAAACTGGGGCAATCTGATCTTGTTTATTTGACTGGGGGTAGTCCGAGTATTTTGATTGAGCGTTTTAAACGTGTTGGTATTGATGTTTTGTTAAAAGATTTCAATGGAATAATTGTTGGTCGAAGTGCTGGAGCATTGGCTTTATGTAAAAAATGTTTGGTAACCATTCGATCTACTAAGCAGCTCAAGATAATTGAGGGGTTAGGATTAGTTGATTTAACGCTGAAAGCGCATTATAGTTATAAAAAAGATGAGCAGTTAAAAGTGCTCTCTTTGGCGGAACGGATTTTTGCGGTTCCGAAAGGTTCAGCACTAGTTTATGACAAAAATCGTTTAACTTGTATTAACCAAGTGTATCTGTTTGAAAACGGGAAACGTCAAAAATGTGATGTACCATTAAGTGTTTGAGGTTTTTTTATGAAGTAAGGAACTGTGCAAAAATAATGTGTAAAAGTTTTGGTGTGTAATAAGTACAATTACACGATTTATCCATGAGACTACTTGCATGTTAATTATGCACAGTTCCTAAGTAAGGTGACAGGTAGTTAGTATGTTGAAAAGTGAGAAGTAGCGATGAATCGCTGCGGTTTGTCGTCTAGACTCCGCTTGAGACTTCAGACCCTACACTCATACCCGTGACCCCTTGAGCGCGTAACGTCCAAACTTAGGTTGCTCTCTCCCGAGCCTAGCCAGATTCGCCTGGTAAACAATGAAGCAGCTCCCCTACGGAAGCTACTCATGGACCGCCAGCCCCAAAGGACGGATAATCAACGTTTCGGAAAGGGAAGCTCAAATGGCCTTTGACGCCTCATCCGCAGATGTTAGCCCGTCATGTAGAGGATTTACGGAGATAATGGACCCCTGACCCACCGCCTAAGATCCATCGCTATAGGCTAAAGAGCAGAAGGGACATTAAAACTTTCCCAGTAGCATTAGGGTCTTTCAAGGATAATTGCTGTTTTTAGTGTTTTTGCAGTTGCCTCAAGTTCATTTAACATGTCAGTGTTATTTGTGTTGTTTTGAATTATGTTGATAAACGCGCTACCTACAATTGCAGCGTCGGCACCTGCTTTGATTATTCTTTGAACATGTTCAGGTTTAGAAATGCCAAAACCTACAGCTAATGGAATTTTGCTATCGGTTATAGGTTTAACGCGTTGTATTAGCTGTAGGGTAGAGTTTTCTATGGAAGATTTTACTCCGGTAACGCCGAAATGGGAAACTAGATACAAAAATCCTGAGGAGGCGTTAACAATTTTGTTTAGGCGTTCTTCTGAGGTGGAGGGTGCGGCAAGAAAAATAGTGTCTAAATCATAGTTGTTTGTTGTTTTTTTAAATTCAGCTGCTTCTTCAATAGGCAAGTCAGGTACAATAAACCCGTTAACACCATGAGTTTTGGCAGTTGATAGGAAATTATCAAGGCCAATGCGAAATATTGGGTTGTAGTAGGTCATTATGACTATGGGTACATTGACGTGTTTTGATTTGATTTTTTTTGCAATTTCTAACACTTTCATAGGTGTGGTGCCTGCGTTTAGGGCGCGTATGCTTGCGGCTTGTATTGTTGGACCATCTGCAATAGGATCAGAAAAGGGTAACCCTAACTCAAGAATATCCACGCCACCACGGATTAGGGCATCAGCAATTTTAGGGGTTATATTAGGTGTTGGATCTCCGGCAGTGATGTAACCTATGAGGCAACCTTTTTTGTTTTTATAGTTAGTTTCAAAGACTTGTTTTATGGTATTCATATTTTTTCCCCTATAAAATCTGCTATAGTTTCTACGTCTTTGTCACCGCGACCAGATAAAGTGACCACAATAGACTGTGTTTTACTCATTTTTGGCGCCAAGTTTATTGCGTATGCAAGTGCATGTGAGGACTCTAATGCAGGCAGTATACCTTCAGTTTTACATAGCATCAAAAAGGCGTCCACCGTTTCTTTATCGGTAGCTGAGACATAATTTGCTCGTTTAAGTGTTTTTAGAAAGGAGTGCTCAGGTCCAACACCGGGATAATCAAGCCCTGCAGATATACTTGTAGTGTTTTGTATTTGTCCGTTGTCATCTTGTAGAAGATATGTATACATGCCATGAAAGATGCCTTCGTGTCCTGCTGTAAGTGTTGCGGCGTGTTTGCCGGTTTCTAGGCCAGCACCGGCAGCTTCTACACCGTAGAGTTGAACCTCAGAGTCGTCTTCAAAAGGGTAAAATGTACCCATAGCATTGCTTCCACCACCCACACATGCTATTAATGCATCTGGTAAACGTTTTTCTTTTTGTTTGAATTGTTGTTTGATTTCTTTGCCTATTACACTTTGAAAATCTCGAACCATCATAGGATAGGGATGTGGGCCCATTGTTGAACCTATTAGATAATAAGTAGTTTTAAGGTTAGCTACCCAGTCACGAAAGGCCTCATTAATAGAGTCTTTAAGAGTCTTTGAGCCTGATTCCACTGGATGAACCGTGGCGTTTAAAAGTTTCATACGAAACACGTTTAGTCTCTGTCGTTCACAATCTTCAGTACCCATGTACACTTCGGCGTCTAAACCTAAAGCAGCACAAGCAATTGCTGTAGCCACACCATGCTGCCCTGCCCCTGTCTCAGCAATAACACGCGTTTTACCCATACGTTTTGCAAGCAATGCCTGTCCAAGAGTATTATTTATTTTGTGTGCTCCACCATGTGCTAGGTCTTCACGTTTTAAATAAATTTTTGCGCCACCCAATTTACGTGTCAAGTTCTCAGCAAAATAAAGCGGTGTTGGTCTACCGACAAAATCAGCTAGGTAATAATTTAACTGTTTGCGGAATTCTATGTCTTGTTTTGCTTGATAATATGCAACTTCAAGTTCGTTAACGGCTTCCATCAAGATTTCTGGAACGAATTTGCCACCAAATTTTCCAAATTTCCCATTTTTAGGGTAATTACTTATTTTCATGCGTTTACAAACTCCCGGACTTTTTTCTCAATGTTTTCTGTTAACATTATACTTGAGCCAATAAGAAAAGCAGATACACCTATATGATTTAGAAAAAGTAAATCGGCTACTGTGCAAATACCGCTTTCACTTACTATTACCAAGTTGTCAAAACTGTTTGTTTGAAGAATTTTTTTAGTATTATTTAGATTTATTTTTAGGTCAGCAAGATTACGATTATTTATACCAATTATGTCTGCTTTTGTTTTTTTAGCTGCCTTGAATTCTTTTCCTGTATGGACTTCAAGTAAAACCTCAAGACCTTTTGCATGGGCTATCTCTATCATGTTATCAAGATCAACCTCGCCATATCCCCTGTCATAGAGAGTTTTTATTAGAAGCACAGCGTCGGCTCCAATGTTTACTGCCGCAGCAATTTGTATCGGGCTTAAAATTATATCTTTCATCAATAGAGGAAGGTTTACTGCCCCGCGAACAGATACGAGAGTGTTTATTGAACCGTTAAAATGGCAAGGTTCAGTTAATACTGATATAGCTACTGCACCACCTCTTTCCATGGCCTGAACAATTGCTATTAGATCTTTATTTTCACGTATAACACCAAAAGCTGGCGAGGCAAATTTGACTTCAGATATTATAGAGTTTTTGTTACACTTAAGAATAGCTTTTTTAAGACTTAAATGCAAACTGGGCATAAGTTTAAAAGAGCTATAATATCCACTGTTGATGGTTGCTCGGGCATCATAACCTAAAGTATCATAAAAGTCGCTCATGCTGATATTAACTCCTCAATATTCTGTAAACTGCCCCCAGAAATACGAATTAACTCTTTTAATTTACCATAAGCAGCGCCACTTAAAATGGAATCTCGTGCAATTTGCATGGCTTCTGAAAAATCATTTGCCTTGCCACCTACAATAATGCCTGCAGCACTATTAACTAGAACCATCTCTGCTTTAGGATCATTTAAATTTTTACCAGACAATATATCGTAAATAGTTTTTGCACTTTCCTCAACATTTGAAACTGTTAAATCTTTAGCGTTAACTTGTTTTACGCCAAAAAATTCGGGATTAACCTCTAACACACGAATTTGACCATGTTTTAAATGTGCAATACAAGTCTTACCCAAAGTTGATATCTCATCTAACCCGTTTAAACCATGGACAACCATAGCTTCTTTACAGCCAAGCTTGTTGAGCACATTAGCTAGAGGCACAACAAGTTTTAGGTCATAAACTCCAAGCAATTGTCCTGTAGCATTTGCCGGGTTAGTTAATGGCCCCAGTATGTTAAAAACAGTACGTATTCCTATTTCTTTACGGGGTTGAACTGCAAATTTTAGAGCCGGATGAAATGCAGGAGCAAACATAAAACCAATGCCCACTTGTTCAATAGCTAACTGGACCATTTGAGGTGCTATTGTCAAGTTCAGCCCCAGCTTTTCAAGTACATCTGCACTACCACTTTTGCTGGTTACTGCACGATTCCCATGTTTAGCAACTGGAATACCTACACCTGCAATTACAAATGCGGCTGCAGTGCTCACATTAAAAGTTTTAATTTTGTCACCACCCGTTCCACAAGTGTCCACAAGTCTACCCTGCACCTGAGGGTTAATTTGTCGACATTGATTTTTCATTACGTTAACAAATGCAGCAATTTCCTCAGCTGTTTCACCTTTAATCCGCAGTGCAGTTAGAAATGCGCCAGTTTGGGCGTTTGTTGCTTTTCCCGTTATGATCTCTTGCATAATTTGTGTAGATTCGTTAAGTGAGAGATCTGTGCCTTCTATTAGTTTTTGAATGCAATTTTGTATCACAAGTCGTTACCTTCTATAAAGTTGCAGATAATTTTTTTACCGACTTGACACAAAATAGATTCAGGGTGAAATTGAACACCATAAATGGGATATTTAACATGACGTATACCCATGATTTCTCTATCATCTATAGCTTCTGCAGTGATTTGTAGACAAGCTGGAAGTGAAACACGTTCGCCTGCAAGAGAATGATATCGTGTAGCTAAGAAAGGATTAGGAACATCTGTAAAGAGATTTTTGCAGTCATGCTTTATGTCGCATGTTTTACCATGCATAAGCTTTTTTGCGTGAACTACTTTTCCGCCGTATGTGTGAATTATTCCTTGATGTCCCAAACAGACACCAAGTGTTGGGATGTTATGACTTAGTGTTTGTAAAATGGCTTTACAGATGCCAAAGTATTTTTCGTTTTCGGGAGTACCAGGTCCGGGTGAGAGAACAATACGATCAGGTTTAAGCTCAGTAATGTTTTGTATATTTGTTTGGTTATTTCGATAAACTATGATTTCTGCGCCCATTTCTCCAATGTACTGTACGAGATTGTAGACAAATGAGTCATAGTTATCTATAACTAAAACTTTCAAACTATATACCTCCGGATGTTTCGATAGCTTTCATCAGGGCTTTTGCCTTGTTTTCGGTCTCTATCCATTCTCGTTCAGGGATAGAGTCTGCAACAATACCGGCACCTGCTTGTATGTATGCTTGATCTTTGTTAGCAAACAGGGTTCTAATGGTTATTGCAAAGTCGGCATTACCATTGTATGAGAAGTAACCCACGGCGCCTGCGTAAGGACCCCTCTGGGAAGGCTCTAGTTCATTTATGATTTCCATGGCTCTAATTTTTGGTGCGCCTGAGACTGTGCCTGCGGGGAAAACTGAGCGTAGAGCATCAAAACTTTCTAGATCATCACGTAGTTCACCTACAACTTGGGATACAATGTGTTGCACGTGACTATATTGGTGTACTTTCATGAATTCTGGCACCTGTACACTTCCAAATTTGGAAATTTTTCCTACATCATTTCGAGATAAGTCTACGAGCATTACATGTTCCGCGCGTTCTTTGGGGTCTGAGAGTAAATCGTGCGCTAAGCGATTGTTTTCAATTGTGTCTTGGGTGATTTTTGTGGTGCCTGCAATGGGAAAAGTTTCAACCATACGATTGTCAACGCGGACAAGCATTTCGGGGCTGGCACCAACAATTTGGCGTTCTCCTGCTTTGTAGTAATACATGTATGGTGAGGGATTTATGCATCGTAAAGCTTGGTAGAATGGAATTAGAGAACCTTTGGTTTGGAATTGGTATCGTTTTGAGAGAACAACTTGAAAGATGTCGCCTGCAGTTATGTATTCTTTAGCTTTTTCAACTGTGCATTCAAAGTGTTCTTTTGAAATGTTGACAGTTGGTTCAGTGACACATAGTTTTTTGTTTTGGACTGTTTTTTTTAGAGTTTTTTCGGCTTCGGGAAGTCGATTTTCTTCTTGATAGTAATAGAGGGCTATTTGTTGGGTGTGGTCAAATATGAAGCCGTCGTCGTATATGCCCATTTCGATTTCGGGAAAGTCTATGTTGTTTTTTGCTTGAGATAGTTTTTCCCAGTAGCGGACGGCGTCATATGAGATATAGCCTACTGCGCCGCCTACGAGGCGGAATTTGTGGTTGTGGACTGTTTTTGGTTTTAGTGTTTCTTGGATTAGTTGGAGGGGGTCGGTTGTGTTTTGTTGTGTTTTTTTGCCTGTTTTTTCGTTGATAATTGTAGTCTGATTATTTTTGGTTTGGATGGTTATTGTTGGTGAGAATCCGATGAATGAGTATTGTGCTAGTTTTTTTGGTCCTTCTATTGATTCTAAGAAGTACGTGTTTTTGTAGTGGTTTTGGAGTTTTGAAAAAATTTCAAATGGTTGTTGGGTGTAGGGGATTTTTTTGTAGTTTATAGTGTGTGTTTGTTTTGTTGTTTGGTTGTCAAGGTGGTTCCTCATTTTGCGTACACTCCAATAGTTTAGAAGTATACATTGATGTATTATTTAAGGCTTATCTGTACATAAATGTACATTAGCGTGGAAGTGTACAAGCCAACCAATCAAAATATGCCACAGAACCAGCAACAATAGGCACAGCAATAATTTCAGGCACCTCATAACTATGCAAAGCCCCAACTCGCTTCTCTAAAACCGTAAACAAACTCTCTCGAGTTTTCATAATCATCAAATACTCCTCAACCGAATCAACCCCACCCTCCCAATGAAAAAGTGAAAACACTGGCCCAACAATATTAACACAAGCAACTAACCGCTCATCTAACAAAACCTGAGCAATCTTTTCCGCCTCCACCCTACTAGCCGTTGTAACATAAACCATTACAAAGTCACTCAAAAACAATACCTCATATCACCATAAAAGTTGACAAATAAAACCTGTTCGTTACACACCAACACTAAAGAATGGAAAACTTTGAAAAAAGAAAAAGAGATGTTAAATATAAAAACCGTAAGCTCTATATTATTCAATGAAACATTTCTGAACTACAACAGTGGGCTCGTGGCTCAGTCAGGCTAGAGCGGAGGACTCTTAATCCTTAGGTCGCGGGTTCAATTCCCGTCGAGCCCGCCACCAAAACAACACGCCAATAGAGAATACTCTTTGTTGAACATATTGAAAAAAAGTAAAAATACAAATTGCTAGTATGACCTAGCAAAATAGACAACGTCTTTGCCTGTTTTTCCACAGTAGACGCAACCGGTTTGGAGGTCTTCTTTTTTGAAGGGTATAACACGTATGGTTGCGCCTGTTTCTTCTTTGATTTTTGCCTCACACTCAGAACTACCACACCAGGACGCTTTGACAAATCCGCCTTTACTTTCAACGATTTGCGTGAACTCGTCATAACTCTTCACGGCAATTGTTTTTTCTTGCAGAATTGTTTTAGCTTTTGTTAACATGTTGTCTTGTATATCATGTAGTAGAGTTTCAACAGTATTTAGTATATCGGTTTCTTTAACAAAGATTTTTTGTCCAGTGTCACGTCTAACCATAACTACTTGACTATTTTTGAGGTCTCGTGGACCTATTTCAATACGTATAGGTATACCTTTAAGTTCCCACTGATTGAATTTCCATCCTGGCGTGTATTCTTGTCGATCATCCAAAATAACGCTTAAACCATTGGTTTTAAGAGTTTCAGCTATCTCACATGTTTTAGCCGCGATTGCCTCTGCATCTTGACCTTTAAACGGAATAGGCACTATAACAATTTGTGTTGGAGCAACTTTGGGTGGCATAATTAGACCTTTGTCATCGCCGTGAACCATAATCATAGCACCAATAAGACGGGTTGTAATACCCCAGCTAGCTTGCCAAACGTAGTGGTCTGCTTTATCTTCACCAATGTATTTTACGTCGAAGACTTTGGCGAAATGTTGTCCAAGATTATGGCTTGTGCCCATTTGTAGTGCTTTACCGTCAGGCATTATAGATTCCACAGCAGTTGTGTATATAGCGCCTGCAAATTTTTCGCTTTCACTTTTAGTACCAATTAACACAGGTATAGCAAGAATGTTTTCAATGATATCTTTATACATGTTAAGGGCCCACATGACCTCTGCTTCACATTCTTCAGCGGTTTGGTGGGCTGTGTGTCCTTCTTGCCATAGGAATTCGCGTGTGCGTAGAAACAGTTTTGTTGCCTTAGTTTCCCAACGGACAATGTTACACCATTGATTAATTTTTAGGGGTAAATCTCTCCAGCTGCGTATCCATTTGGAAAACATTGAATACATTATAGTTTCACTTGTTGGACGTACTGCGAGTTTTTCTTCCAGAGGGCTATCTCCGCCTTGGGTAATCCAAGCGACTTCTGGGGTGAATCCTTCGAAATGTTCGGCTTCTTGTTTAAGAAAGGCTTCAGGTATAAACAGTGGGAAATAGGTATTTCGATGTCCTGTTGCTTTGATTTTTTGATTAACTACTTCTTGAATTTTTTCCCAAACTGCATATGCGTCTGGGCGGATGATCATACAACCTTTTACAGGAGCATAATCTGCAAGTTCTGCTTTTAGGACTACTTCAACATACCATTCGCTGAAGTCTATGTTTTTTTTTACAGTTACACCAGTATCAGACATTAATAATCGCTTCTGCAGTTTTATGCTCACAGCTACATATAAAACCATACGGGATAAGAGTTAGCGAACGTAGAAATAAAAAAAGTTAGCGTTGTTTTAACGCGAGCGTGATGCGGCTACTTTGGGTCCTAGTATGGTCCAGAGCCATTCAGTGAATTCTTGCAGATTCTTTGTTTGAATATACACATCACCTGGGCCTGTTATTTGAGTTACAAGTCCCTCTCCGCTTAGCATAGTTTCTTTTAAGCCGCCAATACGGGTAACTACATAACGACATGTATCACTAAAACCGACCAGATGAAAATTATCAACAATCAATGTTTGCCCTGCTTGTAAAGTGTGAACATCAATTGCACCAAACGTGTTTATAAATAAGGGTCCATTACCGGTTGCTTTTAGCATAAATAAACCCTGACCAAATAAACCCTTGGTAAAACCCTCCCATTTAACGTCTAGGTCAATATTAGAGGTAGAAGCAATGTAGGCAGATTTTTGAATAATATAACCTTTACCTATCGTAACATCGAGCCGTTCAATGTCTCCAACAGGAGCTGCTACAAAGGCGGCTTCACCGGGTCCTTTTGTGGCAGTGTAATCATTAACCCAAAAAGATTGCCCGCCAACAAGTTTTAAGCCTAAACTGCCAAGTAAACTTTTTTCGCGTTTACGGGTATGAATTTCAATTGTTGGATCCATGTAAGTCATAGCACCAGACTCAGCAGTGATTGTTTCACCTTGTTCTAATTTAGCAACAAGCATAGCATATGATGGTTTATATTTTACATCAAACTTCACGTTAAATTCCCTCTGTATTGTAAATTTATCTATCTTAAGAACTTATGGATAAGAAATAGCTGTATAAGCTTTAATACGCTTGTCTAATTATCAAAGATGCAACTTTTTAACTGAAACAATTATTATCACAGGTTCGTACGCTTAATTTCAGGCAGGCTTGTAGTGCTTTTTAGAGGATAATTATCAAGTTTTAAGTGTTTAAAGAGAATCAAGTATAAAGCCAAGGATAAAACTGTTGTATAACGTTAAATATGTTTTTGGGAGAAATTATACCTTTTTCACAGATTAACCCATAGATATATTTGCTAGGTGTAACGTCAAAGGCGGGGTTTCGTACATCCAAATTCTTTGGTGCATCTATCCAGATCTCAACGGGACTACGCTGTTCGACACCTTCAAGTCCACTGTAAAAAGTTGTGGAATCAAATTTAAGCAATTCGGAAACTATGTAAAACGGTTTATGTGCTGCATGTGCTAAAATGGCAAGACCACATGTGCCAATTTTGTTAACAACATTACCTTCAAAAGTAATTGCGTCTGCGCCTACAACTATAAAATCGGCTTTTAAGATAAATGCTTGCGTTGCTGAATCAATAATAAAAGTGGTTTCTATACCCTTTTCAATTAGTTCACGTGCAGTAACTCTGCCTTGAAAAGTGGGACGTGTTTCGGTGCAGATAACTTTGAAATTTTTACCAGCTTGTTTAGCATGAATTAACATTTTAGACACTGTTGAGGAATGACAATGAGTAAAAATAGTCATGCCATTTTGTATAAGCTCAGAGCCAAATTCGGCTGCACACGTTCGTGAAGCATCAAGTTCAGTTAAAAAGTTATCAGCATTTACAATTAACAAAGCACAAATTTCAGAAATTTTTTGAGCCCCACTTTGTTTGACTTGACTAACCAAATAGTGAAGGGCGTTACGAAGTAAGGGCTCAGTTTCGCGTGCATCAAAAAGTAATCGTTGCGCCTGTTCAAGCTCGACTAAAAAACTTTTTTTATCGATTGCTTTTGTTTGATAAGCAAACGTCTGAAGAGCTTTTACAGCAGCGATTGCAGCATTTCTTGCGCCTTTAACTTCAAGATTACGAATTTTTTCTGCAGTATCTTTGACAGACTCCATGAACGTCACGTAACACCAATAGTTGTCTAAAAATATTTAATTGAAACATATAAACAAATGGAGGTAGAAATCTTCAAAGTATAAAATGTTTAATCTGCTAAAAATTAAGAAGACAAATAATCTATAAAAATAAAGCTGTAAGAGACTATGCATTTTTGACCTGTTTTACAATGTTTTGCACTTGTTGTTTTGTTAACTGATTACTTTCTTGGTTTTTTATATAAGGCAAAAGTTGTTGCAGCTTAAGAACAGTAACTGTAGGGTTATTAATATACAAGTCCGCGTGGTTGTTAGTGAAGACAATTATACCTATGACCCAAATGTTTATTCCTCGTAAAGTATTATAGGCGTTTACTATTTTTTTGATTTTTTGGGTGTTACGTTTGACTTGTAGGCTTGGGTTGCCTTTGATGTTTTTTCCAGGGCGATGCCATTGATCGCCATTACAGACGATTTTGCCGCTCCAGTTCTTGGTTTCCAACACGTAAACACCGCTGGGTCCTAAGAGAACATGATCTATATCTCCGCTATGATTTTTTAAGCAGACACCATTTATGAGGTAATAGTCATCATTTAAACCATTAGCTAAAGTGTTAATTACAGCATTTTCGCCTTGTCGTCCACCTTTGTATATGTTGTATTTTCGTTGGCAATATTGAAACATTATTAGCATTATCAAAGAGGCTACAAGCCCTAGACCTTCAATTAGACCAAGACTTTGTGTTTGGAACAAAACACGGTACCCCGTCAGACCTAAAAACAAAAGAAACAAGATGAAACTTAGAATGGCCCTGCTAACATGTTTTCGCGCTTGTTTTTTCAAATAATTACTATCGCCAACTATTTTTCGCATATAACTCAACTTCAAAGATTCAAGTCTGTAATTATCGGCTTTGTGGCATAAGTGTATTATCCTCATAGCTAAATAAAATTACACCATACACCGTGAGCATCTGACGTTTTTTTGTGCGCAGTATGTTTAATTGTACGTTTTGTTCATGGTGTTTGCAAGTTAATTATGATAGCACTAGGTTGAAAGGGTTAATGCTTAGAATGTTTGACAGAAGCGTAAAGATCATGTATTTGCCAAGTTGTTTTTACACAGTTCCTTATTGGTGAAGTCTAGTTTGTTTTTGTGCATCATAACCTGACGTTTGCAGGGGTAAAACGTTTATATTGTTGTCTGATTTTTGCATTATTCTAATATAAAGAAACGATTCTATCAAAAGTAGGGATTTACATGGCATATTTAACTACAACAGGTTCAGGACAACCCGTCCTTATCCTTAAAGAAGGAACAACACGAAGCCGAGGAAAAGAAGCTCAAAGGAACAATATTATGGCTGCACGCGTAATTGGCGAGGTTCTAAAAACTACGTTAGGACCCAGAGGCATGGATAAAATGCTCATTGACAGCTTAGGTGATATAACTATTACAAATGATGGCGCAACAATTCTAAAAGAAATTGATGTAGAACACCCCGCAGCAAAAATGATGGTTGAAATCGCAAAAACCCAAGATGACATGGTTGGCGATGGAACCACAAGTGCAGTTGTTCTTGCAAGTGAACTGTTAAAGAAAGCAGAAGAACTACTTGAACAAAACATTCACCCAACAATTCTAGTAAGTGGCTACCGAAAAGCGGCACAGAAAGCAATCGAGGTAATAAGCAAAATTGCTGAACCCTTAGATATTAATGATCAGAAAACATTGCTTAAAGTAGCTTTAACTTCAACAAGCAGTAAATCTGTTGGTAGCGCAAGAGAGCATCTTGCAGAAATCTCCATAAACGCAGTAAAACAAATTACTGAAATACGCGGAGACAAAACAATTGCTGACATTGACAACATTCAAATTATCAAAAAAACAGGCAAAAGCTTACTTGAAACACAGTTAATCAAAGGCATTATTGTTGACAAAGAAGTTGTTAACCCAGGCATGCCTAAAGTAAAGCAGAACGCAAAAATTGCACTTTTAGATGCGCCCCTAGAAATTGAAAAAACGGAAATTAGTGCAGAAATTAGAATCAAAGACCCCACACAAATGAAAGCGTTCCTAGACCAAGAAACAGACATGCTAAAAGAAATGGCTAACAAACTAAAAACTGTTGGTGCAGACGTCATTTTCTGTCAAAAAGGCGTAGATGACATGGTACAACACTTCTTAGCCAAAGAAGGCATTATAGCAGCACGTCGAGTAAAAGAGTCCGATATGGAAAAACTTGCACGAGCAACAGGCGCACGAATCAGCAGTGACCTTGATGATTTAAAGAAAGATGACCTTGGCAATGCAGGCTTAGTTGAAGAACGCAAAATTGGTGAAGATAAAATGATCTTTGTTGAAAAATGCAAAGACCCACATAGCGTAGCAATTCTACTTCGTGCAGGTCTTGAACGCATGATAGACGAAGCAGAACGGGCACTAACAGACTCACTATCCGTTATATCAGATGTCATCGAAAACAACAAAGTAGTACCAGGCGGCGGTGCAGTAGAAATGGAACTTTCAAAAGAACTCCGTAAATACGCCACAAAAATTGGCGGACGCGAACAATTAGCAATCGAAGCCTTCGCTGAAGCAATAGAAGTAATTGCACGAACACTAGCTGAAAACGCAGGTCTAGAACCAATTGACATTATAGCACAACTACGCACAACCCATGACACCTCAGGTAACAAAAATGAAGGCATCAACGTCTATGAGGGCAAACTACAAGACAGCATCAAAAACGGTGTAATCGAACCAATAATGGTCAAAGAACAAGCAATCAAATCAGCAGCCGAAGCAGCAGCCATGATACTGCGCATCGACGACGTAATCACAGCCAAATCACCAAAAGGCAGCCCCGGCGGTATGCCTGGCGGCATGGGCGAAGACTAAACTCTTTCCTCCCCCTTTTTAATTTTTTAAATTAATTTTAGCAACCGCTCAGCTATGACAAGTTTTATAAAAGTTATTTACTGTAAGATTCTACTTGCGTTTCATGAAAACGTATTTATGTTTAAAGGCTTACCATTGTGCAATAAATACAAAAGCGCTCTGGTAGTATAGTCCGGTCAAGTATAGCGGCCTCTCGAGTCGCGGACCCGGGTCCAAATCCCGGCCAGAGCACTATCCTCCTGTTTCCGGTGCCCTTCCTCACGTTTTAAAATTCCCACAAACTACTAAGAGCATGACAACCAATGAGCCAATCCATGACTATGAACAACGCCTTGTAAGACACCGCCGCAACATCAAACTGCTGCAAAACGGCCAAACGGCTTTGCACTTTATTGACCACCTAAGTGCTTTAGGTCTCTCTCTTGCCCGCGTGACCAAATACTCGGCCCATATGCCTGTGCTTCTACGCATGATCAATACTGATCTTAAAACAATGACCAAACAAGATGTTGAGGCCATTGTTGCTGCCATAAATACCAGCAAACAAAAAGCTTGGACCAAACGCGACAAAAAGCTAGTCCTGCGTAAACTAATCCAATACGCCAAAGTGGGTAGTTGTGCCAAGGGCACTCCTCTGCCTCCAGAGATAAGCTGGATAAGTTTAGCAGTAAAAGAGAAAGATTCACGTGTAACTCCTGAAAGTTTGCTCACTCCTGAAGATTTTACTGCTATCATTAAAGCTACTACCAATAAACGGGATCGTGCGATGGTATATGTGCTCTTTGAGGCGGCTCTGCGGCCAGGCGAGCTTTTAACGATGCAGATTAGTAGTGTGATATTCAAAGATGAGTACTGTCTTATTTCTGCGAACGGTAAAACAGGTATTAAACGTATACCCTTGGTTATATCCTGTAAACCCTTGTTGGAATGGTTAGAGGATCATCCCAATAAAAATAAGCCTGAGTCGTCTCTTTGGTGTGCTCTAGATAACAATCATTTAGGTAAGCGTCTAAGTTATCGGCATTTTCGCGCTATAATTAAGCATTTAGCTAAAAAAGCTGAGCTGAAAAAAGATATCTGGCCTTATCTTTATCGCCATACTTCTTTAACTGCTATGGCTAAAGTTTTCACCGAAGCCCGATTAGAGCAATTCGCTGGCTGGACGTATGGGAGTAAAATGACGAGTAGGTATGTGCATTTTTCTGCACGTGACTTAGAAGATGCCATACTAGAACTTCACGGACTAAAAACCACCACAAAAAACACAGGCATAATAACACAAACAGACTGCCCAAGATGTGGCAACAAAAACCCCACAGGCAAAATAAGATGCACCACCTGCGGCATGATAATAGACAAAGAAACAGCACTAAAAGTAGAGGAAACAAAAAGACAAAAAGACAAAGCAGAAGAAAAAATCCGTGGAAAAGAAACCACAGAATTTAAAGAAAGAATCCTTAAACTTGAAGAAGCTCTTTTTGCTTTACTGCAAACTCAACAGAACAAGACTCACCCCCCTCTTCTTCAAACCCAACAGTAGTAGCTACAGGGAGGAGAGTATCGGCGAGTTTTCGCAGCTCCCCAACCTCCCTCAAAATCGCTTCCAACAAACATTTATCAATCTGAACATATTCGGTCAAACTAGTCACCATAAACAAAACTCCGCAGATATTTAAAACATCAAAAAATAATAAACACTAATATCCATTGAATAATTGTTCTATCATACATTATGAACTTTTTGTAACTAATTACATGGAACATCCATCAACACACCTAACTGCTGTTAATCAAACATGCAACTAAACAACCTGTTAACACAGCTATAACAAGTTCAATTCTAAAAATTTTCACAGTATCATATTGTCTCCAGTCGTAATAGTTTATTTGCGAAATAAAATTTTTCGACCTTTAAAAAGTTACAGAACACTGATTTTCATGTCAATAATAAACACCGTCTGGATATTAAAAGATAACAAAACATCCAGCAAAAAAACAAACACAAACAGAGCAACACAAACCCCCACAAACAACCCAACCAAAGCAACAACAAAACAGCCAAACACAGAGCCGATACAACATGTGTGAAAACGAAAAATGCCCCGAATGCAAAAGCACAAACATACTAGATGACAATGAAAACGGCGAAGCCGTCTGCATGAACTGCGGCCTAGTCTTAGGCAAAACAGAACCCACGCCCCCACAAGACAGAACACCATCCACCAACAAAAACGCCTCCAAACATCCCATAATATACACAAGCTCCGCCATAGGCACAAAAACCCCAAGCAACAAACGAACCGAACTAAAAATAGCCATAGACATCCACCACCTAATCCCAAAACTAGGCCTCCCCCAACACATGGAAGAAACAGCCATACACTACATGCGAAAACTCCGACACGAAACAAAAAAACACAACCCCCAAAAAATCCGCTTCACCAAAAACGAACTCATCACCATATCCATATGGACAACAATCAAACAACAAGAACACCCCCTAAGCTCAGACGAATACATCAAAAAGATAGAAGGCTACATCAAAATCAAAAACCTAATGAAAATTGAGAAAAGAGCTAATTATTTCATAAAAAACAAAAACCGCGTCCCCACCATACCTTTAGTAACAGGTCACATAATAAAAATCGCAGACCAACTCGAAAACAACAAACACCTAGAAAGAGCATACGCAAGCAAACTCTGCAGCTACGCCATACAAATACTACACAAAAACCCAAGCCTCATAACAAACCGCCGACCCAACATAGCCGCAGCCGCCATCCTACTAGCAGCCGACCAACTAATAGCAAACCAACTCCAACTAATCCCCCTAGCAAAAACCGCCAACACCGGAACAGGAAAAATATCCAACCTAACAAAAACCGCCAAACGTTATGCTCCACCCCTACCCCCAGACTGCGCCGCCCTAAAACTCACCTACCAATTACAAAGGAAACTACGCCCATGACAACCCAACAACTCAAACTAACCCAAATCAAAGCCAACCAATGGAACTGCAACTACCTAGGCCCAAAAGAAACCCAAGCCCTAAAACAACACATGCAAAAAGACGGCCCAGAAAAAACCCTCCCCCTCGTAGTAAGAAAAACACAAAACAACACCAACCAAAACGATGAAGACAACCAACAACAGCAACAAGAGCAGTATTATGAGATTGTTGATGGCGAACACCGCTGGGCAATTGCAAGGGAACTCGGATGGGAAACCATAAACGTCATAGAACGAGACGTTGACGACCAACAATCAAAATCGCTTTGCATCACCTACAACCGCATACGAGGACGACTAAACTGGATCAAACTCTACGACATAATAAAAAAAGACCAAACCACAGGCATAAACATAACACAAGCCTACGGAGATGCCCTATCTGATAAAGAAATAGAATGGCTCCTCGCCCTTGACAACCTCATCCCCCAAGCCCGAACTGTTCTAGAAGAAGCCCTAAAAAAACATCCCGAATATACCCTAGAACAACTCTACATGCTCTCTCTATTCCCACCCACGCAACAAGAAAGCCTAATGGAAAAATTCAAAACCCCTCTAATTCTCCAAAGCCTAAAACAAATCCTAACCCCCTTCCTACAACAACAACCACCACCCCAACAAAACACCCAACTAGAAAAACTCTTAACATCAAACAAAAACCTCTTTGCAAACAACCCCCACAGACTGTCTAAAAACTAGTGCCCACCAACTGCAATACACTGCACATATCACACATTTTTTTACCGTACACTACATGTTGCGGTTAGATTA
>WQSY01000022.1 GCA_009787585.1 Candidatus Bathycorpusculum sp.
AATGTTTTATTGTAATATTTTGAAATTACTTTGGTGTGAAAAAGAAGTGGCTAAACTCGTCAAAAGCAATTTGCCCTTTTCGTTAAGTTAATGACATTGTGATAAACGGGCGTTTTTATCGGCTTTAGCATTAGCAACTCTTCATTGTGTGCTATATCCGTTAGTTCATCTTTAATTCGGATAAGTTCTGCCCTTGCTCTTTTTTTAATTTCCTTTGCCTCATTCGTCTCCTTCCACCACTCATAAAATCTCTGTAATAGTAAAGCTGCTAAAACGCCAACAAAAGTTGCTAATATTGAAGGTATAAATTGATTCCACTCGATGTCAATTAACGAAACAATTGCATCCAACATATTGTATTGGTCTCTCCTTTGTTAGCTGATAGCCCATCACTATTTCGCAATACGTCCTTAAATTTTTGTGTTATGTTATAGGTCGGCTTGAGCACGTTGTTTTCTCAATATATGAATGTCAAACGGGGAACGCCATATTTTTGCGTTGTCGTTTGGCTAGTTAGCTTTAACCTGACTTCTCCACTCTATCATTAAACTTCATAAATAGTTTACCCCAGCCATTCTGCAGTATTGTATCATTAATACACATTTAGAAAACAGTAATAACCATAATTATTTTACAGATAATGGAGTATGTGGTCTGTTTAAGATTATGAAAAGCTTATGGCAGAAATTGTTTTTGAAAATTTCAGGCAACAGTCAGTTTGCTATGATTACTCTGTTTACAGCCAGCACTAGTATATCACCTCACCTAAAACACTGGATATAATTTATGCAACTTAATTCTTGCATCATCTGTTGTAAACTGCCATTTAACGACACGACACTGAGAATTATACCACTTCACCCAAACACCAATCTCACAATTCAACAACACCAAATCAGGCATACACCTACCAATACACTGCTTAAAAAGAACACTAATCGAAATCTCTGCAACATTAAACCAACTCCCATACACAGGCGTATAATGAAACTCCAAACGCCTAACAAGCCCACGAGCCTTAACCGCTAAAAAAACCTTGTAAAGAGACGCAACAACATGCGTATTCAAATTATCCAAAACCAACCTGACCTTTGGCGCATCCTTATACGGACTCTCAGACAACAACCAAACCACCTCATACGCAAAATCAACAACCTACCGACACTCCCTCACATTAGCATGATACCAACCAGACAAAAGCTCACACACTAACAAAAATGCTGCACGCGCCCGCTCATTCATACTCATCATCAACCTTTTGGTGCTGTATGCTAATCGACTATCTTTTTAGGACTGAATTAAGTCCACTACGTTATCCCTACACAACAAGGTGAACTCAACGATTTCAATCCAAACACAAATAAAACTAGAAGACGATTTAAATATTGCCAACCTGTCAAAAAACTAGACAAAATAAACCTACCCAAACAAACCCTACAAACAACCCTAACAAAACTCCAAAACAACATAATCCAAAAACTATGCCAAACAACCTACCAAAAAAACCCCAACAAACAGCTCCAAAAAGCCGAAACCACCAAAAAAACCCTAAAAACAAAACACAACACCATAGAGTTAAAACTAATTATAGTACATAATTTAGAAAATAATTTACATTTTAAGCCCTTACTACTGCATTTAGGCATTTCTAGTAGACAGCGCATTGTGAATGATTTAGATTTAGAATACACAGAAACCGCAACATATATGACCTATAGGGATTCAAAAACGATCCTTGAAAACCTCACCCACACAAAAGTCTCCAAAAACCGGATTCACACCTGCGTACAAAAAATAGGCAATTTCATGAACCAAAAACACCGAAAACCCAAGAATAACTCTGCTCCTACTGTCGCTACTACCACAACAGCAAAAGAGGAGGAGGTAGTTATGAGAGAGTTTGATTTGCTCACAGGGGATAGCACTAAGGCTCATGGTCGCGGTGGAAAAAAGAATGAGGTTAATGTTATTTTAGGAAAAGACCACGAAACGGGAGAGAAGAAATTGTTGAGGTTGGATGTGAATAAGACGTGGGCGCAGACAACATCACAATTTAAAGGAAAAGCAGAAGTGACAGTATCAAATAATGAACCCGCTCTTAGAAAAGCCTTATTGGAAAAGTCTGATGAGTATCAATCATGTATTTTGCATTGTATACGAGATATAAAGTTTTATTTGTGGCAGGCAAAGTTGTCTGTGGATCAGAGAAAGCCTATTTCTATGCGAGTGGAGAGGGTGTTGTGGGCACTGCGTAATTTGGTTGAGAAGCACATTTTTGATGGAGGTGTTAAGGTGTTGCGGTGGCGTGTTGATTGGGCGTTGTCTGAGTTAAAAAAGATTAGCAGTGAGCTTTTTTTGGCGGGTTTGGATTCTGTTGGTAGGTTTGTTTGTAATGCGGCTA
The DNA here is from genome assembly GCA_009787585.1 of Candidatus Bathycorpusculum sp. Lineage (GTDB taxonomy): Archaea > Thermoproteota > Bathyarchaeia > Bathyarchaeales > Bathycorpusculaceae > Bathycorpusculum > Bathycorpusculum acidaminoxidans. Next base: position 2,402 of record WQSY01000022.1, read on the forward strand.
ATCATATGGTCACATTTGCAAGGTTGGCTATAAAAGGTGTTGTGGTGCCGTTTTCGAATAATTTGATTGAGCGTTTGATGGGTGAGATTGCTAAACGTGTGAAACATAAGTGGATGCATTGGAGCGAACGCGGCCTTGAAAACTTGCTAAACATTCTGCTCATAAGATACTGTAACAAGCGGATCTACAAAGAGCTGAAAGAAAAATACTTAAAACCCAACAACAATACTCTAATCACAGTAAAGATAACATAGACAAACAAAAGATAGTCGATTACGGTACACAAGCAGTTAATTATGCACGTTCCTTAGGTTAAAGTTAGAACTGTCAATTTAACAGCAAGCTATTTGGACATCAACTTATAAATGTCTGCGACACCACCGCTTTTAATAGCAACATTTATCTCGTCAATATCAAAAAACTCTAAACCCTTATCTAAAACCTCAGGACAACATTCTTTGAGCCACTCTTTACGATCCTCCCAATCCTCACCCTGCCCAGTTTTTAACCCTTGCGCAATTTCCTCCAAACCACTAACACCACCACAATCCTCTACAATACCAAACCCCTTACCCTTAACCACACGCGGCAAATTCTCATCAGAAATTGTTTCATCCACCTGTAGCTTTTCTAGTTTTACGCCAATATACCAGCTATCACCAAAATCATACCACAGCTCACCAAAATCCACCTCGCTTGTAAACAGTTTACTAATAGCGACCCCTTTCACATTTTTAGCAGGCTTACCCCAATCGCCCGAACCCTTCGGCAAAGGCAAAGTATACCTGTTATTGTTAATATTGAACTCAAACAAGTGACCGCCCATATGAAACATTTCCATAAGAATGTAACAAAAATCTGCCAGATCAGTGTCACTACTTATCTGAAATCTTCGCCACATACGTGGTCTATACTCGTGTAACTCAGCAACAAATTGCATAACAGTCGCAGTAGTAGTATGATTAACCATGATAATACCTGTCTTAACATTAAACTTATTTAATTTTAATCTTACGCACTCTTACCGTTTTTTGACGACACTATTATTCAATCCTATCAACCTAACAAGCTCTATCACTAAACACTTGTAATCATCTCTAAAAAATCGAGGAGGAGGTCGTCCATTAGGAACTGCGTAAAAATAACTTGCAATAGTTTTTGTGTGTAATAAGTACAATTACACAATTTATCCATGAGACTACTTGCATGTTAATTATGCACAGTTCCTTAGTTGAATGACCGTCCTCTCACACCACTGTACGTACCGTTTAATATACGGCGGTTCAACGACTTAAACACAACACCCTATAACACGACTTGATATCATCACAACCCACCCAGATAACACCTTATTTGTCAAAGAAAACGATAAAATCTGACTACCAGCAACACACTAATACCTCTCACGAGAATTAACCCACCGCCACGCCAAACCCCTACAACACCAAGCAAAACAAGCACATTAAAACACCCCGTAACACACTTCACTGCTTCCACAAATACACACACAACCTATGACAAATCCGCCCATCATAACTCACAACCGGGTTTGGGGCAATATTATTTGTGCCAGCTTCTCTTGCATTAATGTTTTTTATGTAGTTCAAGCCATAAACGTTTAATGTTTGAACTGTAAACACGACCAAGGCCTCTTGCTGTTTACGCTTATCAAGTCGTTTGCGTAACGGCGAGAGATTATCACGTTTTAGCGTTGAAAAACAGCAATATTTGTTTGATAGTAGAATATTTTTATGGGTCGCGGTGTTGTTGGTTAGATATTGTTTAGTAGTATGGTGAGGATTTGATGAAGAGTTATTGTGGTAGAACTGCGACGGCGATTATTCTTTATTCGGTAGATAAGGTTTTGCTTATTAAGCGTGATACTTTGCCGTTTAGGGGGTATTGGGCGTTGCCGGGGGGGAGAATGGAGTTAGGTGAGGTTGTGGAACAGACTTGTGTTCGGGAGGTTAGGGAGGAGACAGGGTTGGATGTTGAGGTTGTCTATAAATTGGGGGATTATCATGAGTATGGTTGTAGGGAGGGTGTGGTTTATGATTATTATCCGACTTGTTTTGTGGTGGAGGTTGTTGGTGGTGAGGTTAGAGGGCAGGAAAGTGAGGTTCAGGAAATTGAGTTGTTTAGTCTTAACGAGTTGCCAAGTCCGCTTGCGTTTGAGCATGACCGAATGATAAATGACTACAAAAAAATGTTTAAGATTTAAAATTTTTTTGGTTTAAAATTTTTGTTTGATATTAAATGCAGAGTTATGAAGTAATAATCTTTAATTAGTCTTAATACATAGAAGTAAATGGAGAGTAATATGCCAAAAGCGTATGTCTTACTTAACGTAGAATCTGGCTCTGAGGATCCAGTTTTAAAACAGCTTCGAGAAATTAGCGTTGTTGAAGAGGCCCATGTTTCCTATGGTGTCTATGATTTAATTGTAAAAGTTCATTCTGAAACAATGGATGAAATGAAAGAAGCTATTTCTCATAAAATCCGCAATATCAAACAGGTTAGGTCTACTTTAACTTTGATTATTATTGACGGTTAAATAATCCGTCACAATTTTTATGTCATTTTTTTCGATAAGTTTAAAAATGTTAAGCGCTATCTATTATTGATGTTTTATGGCCGCGGATGCTGAACGTGTAAAAAAACCAAAGCTTCCTAAAAAGAAAGTTTTAAAGAAGGTTCTGAAAAAGAGATAATTTTGAAATAAAAAAGTAGGGTATAGTTGTTGCTATACGTACTGTTTACTTTGAGTTTGCTAAATATTTTAGGTGGAATGGTTTAACGACTGTGCCGGATTTTAGGTCTGAGTGGAATGTTTGGCTTTCAATTACCCATTCTGCTAATTCAGAGTCATGGGCACGTATGAATTCTGCAAAGTCTGGATAGTTTTTGTGAAGTGAAATGCATACTGCATCCCAGCCCATGCCGCGTCCTTCTAGGAATAGAATAACGTTTGCTTGTTTTGTGTACCATTCTTTAAGTTTTTTGACAGCATCGTCTCTTTCGGCGCCTGATTTTTGTTTTAGTTTGCTTTTGACATATGTAAAGGCTGCTATTTCAAAGCCGATTTGTCCGAATTTTGGAATAACTGTGTAACCTTCAATATAGTTTTCTTCAAGCATTGCACGTCTTCTTGTTACGGTGGGTTGTGATACACCTAGTGCTTTAGCTAATTGTCTGTCGCTTCTATGAGAGTCTTTCATTAACTCAAAGAGAAGTTTGTAGTCTATTGGTTTAAGGTCTTTCATAGTAATCACTTTATTATCTATGTGTATTTTTTGCCATGGTATATAAATTTGATTGTTTTATTTTGAAGAAATCGCACTGGTTTAAGGGAAATAACGTCAATAGCCATTCTACGCGTTATTAGGTTCAATAAAAGAAGCAAATCATACACGATCACTCAGCACATCATACAAACAAAGTAGACATAAAATATTACAAAAACCCAACCATAAATAAATTATTCAACCACCAACACCAAAACAACACGTGAAAGAAAAAAGAAAAAACCACTCACCTAACAAAAAACCTTTTCACCAATTTCACCACCTCATACCACAACACCGACCCAGCCCCTACACCTAAAACAGTCAAAAACTCCCACATTGAAAGAGGAGCAAGCATAAGAAAACTGTTCAAAGGAGTATACAAAGCGGCAAACAAAACAAACAGTATAAGAATATTTATAACCCATATAACTTTGTCTTTAACTAAACGTTTACACGAAATAACAAAATTATCTATGTTAGAACTGTTAACATAAACTAGCAACAAATTAGCAAACACTATAACAGCAAGACCCATAGACCGCGCCACAGAGGCATTAGCAGAATTTTGCAATAACACAAAATAATAAAGACCAAACGACGCGACAAATATAGCTAAACCTTGTATAACACTTTTTGCCAAAGTTTTTGCATCTAAAAGCTTTTCTTTTGGACTTCGGGGTCTGCGCTCCATTATGTTTACTTCAGCCGGTTGCCGCTCCAGTACTATAGAACAAGTGGGATCAATAATTAATTCAAGTATAACAATATGCATAGGAAGCAACATTAAACTTTCAGGATATACACCTAACAAAGGCGCAAATAAAGCAATTAACGCAACAGGAGTATGAATAGTAAAAACGTAACCCATCGCCTTGCGAATATTATCATAAATGCGTCGCCCATCTTTTACAGTGTCCACAATAGTAGAAAAATTATCATCCATAAGAACAAGATCAGCTGCTTCACGAGACACCTCGCTTCCACGTTTGCCCATAGCAACGCCTATGTCAGCATATTTTAATGCAGGAGCATCATTTACACCATCACCGGTCATGGCAACGATTTCACCGTTGTCTTTAAATGCCTTAACAATACGCATTTTATGTTCAGGTATCACACGTGAAAATATGCTAACAGTGTTAACTTTTTCACACAATTCACTATCAGACATTTCTTCAATCATATCACCGGTAATTATATTGCCATAATTCTTCATACCAATTTTTTTTGCAACCGCCGCAGCTGTTGAACCGTTATCACCTGTAATCATAACAACCCGTATGCCAGCCTTGTTACAAAGAGTTATATCATTTCTAACAGATTCACGAGGAGGATCAGCAAGCCCAATTAACCCACAAAACATTAAAGAACAATCAGTTATATCTTTAGGTATATCAGAGGAGTCATTTAACTGAGCATAAGCAACAGCTATTACACGTAAACCCTGTTGACTCATATCGCAAATTTTATTTTCAATTATTAATTGCTCATTATTAGTTAATTTACAAATAGTAAGAATATTCTCAGAGGAACCTTTGGCAGCTAAAATAAGCTCTCCGTCATGATGCCAAATATGCCCCATCATTTTTAATTCATGCGTAAAAGCATATTCACTAATTAATTTACCACCAAAAAGATGCGCCTTTTTTATACCTACTTTCTCACAGTGAGCCAACATAGCCTTTTCCATAGGATCATAAGTGTTAGTTTCGCATGCAAGACCCATTATCTCTGAGAGAAATTCCTGATTTCCATCAATAGCCCAAGTTTCTTGCACTGTCATTTGATTAAGAGTAATTGTACCAGTTTTATCCACACATAACACAGATACAGCACCAAGAGTTTCAACAGCGGGCAGTTTACGCACTAAAGAATTTTTCTTTGCTAAACGCCATGCACCCATGGAGAGAAAAATTGTTAAAATAACTGGAAACTCTTCAGGTATCAGAGCCATAGCTATTGTAACACCTGAGAGTATACTTCCAATAAATCTATCCTGAAAAAGAAGAGAAGGAAGATTAAACCAAGTTATAGTACTCACTAAAGCAAAAAGCACAGCAGCTATGCCAGCACATATTTTAACAATGCTACCTGTTTGCATTTGAAGAGGCGTGTTTTCCTTAGGTGCTTCAACCACGCTAGCACCAATTTTACCATATTCTGTAGCTTGACCAATTTTGTCAACACATACAATAGCAGATCCCTGAGTTACAAGAGTTCCCGCATAACAGTAATCTTTACGCCAATAATCACCGACAAATTTAACAGGGTTTTCCGTTGGAATTTTCCAAACACCTTCAGCCTCGCCTGTTAGAGAGGACTCATCGACACACAAGTCACTACAGCTAACTATAAAACCGTCAGCGGGAACTTTTACACCCTCATAAATCATCATAATGTCGCCTGGAACAAGGTCAACACTTGCAATTTGAACTTCTTTACCGTTACGTATGACTTTTATGTGTGGCGCAGAGAGATCTTTTAGAGCTGTCAAAGTTTTATCTGTTTTCCATTCTTGAACAATGGCGATACAACTAATACCTATAACCGATAGAAGCATTATTGACCCATCACGTGGTTCACCTAAAACAAAGTATATGGCAGCAGCAATAAAGAGCAACAAAAACATTGGCTCACAGATAACATGTAATGCTTTTTTTACAAAACTTTCCTTTTTTTGTGGAGAAAGCTCATTTTTACCATACTTCAACTGACGAGCCTTAACTTCACGCATAGTTAGACCGTCAGATTTGAATTCACCTTGGGACATACTGTTTACCATCATAATTTATGCTTAAAGCATTTTCAATAGATACTACAAGTTGCTTGCAATATACCTTGGCAGATAAAAAGTCACCTATAAAAACACAAAAATTTGATACTATAACAAACGGATTTATAGTGATGAAAAAATATTTGAACTCAAACAACACCATAATCAATAAGATAAGGCAGTGTCCCAATATAAGATACTTAATAGTTTCATAGAGTGACAGGCACATGGCAGAAGAAATCGCGCCAAGACCACAAGAAAACAGTTAAACCTTCAAACTTTGCAGAAAAAAAACACCTTAAACTCACTAACAAAACTCCAACAAAACCCAAAACAACCCAACACAACAAACCAAACACCCCTCACCTTTAAAAAACACACACTCCACCCAAACCAAACACCCCAAACACTCACACAAAACACCACAAAACACTCAACACCCACAATCTCAACATCACCAAAAACAGACCCCCACACACAACAATTTTCTTCTCACCCACCACCCCACCATTCTTCTTAAACTTACCAGTTAACCATAATCAATTAACCCCAAGTAAAAACACAAAAACAAAACATACAAATAATCACATCACCATCCATAAACACCTCCCAAAGAACACAACAAAAAGAACACATGGAAAACTTTAACAAACTTTTTAACCAACCCAAAACAGGTTTACTAAGTCCATTTACCCGCAGAAAAAGCGACAAACAAACAGGATTTACATTTTACAACGGTATAGATACAACAATCGCCGCTTTCAAACTCAACTTGACCCGCTCGCTTAAACGCCTTTTCTTTTTTCTAATAAACATCCAAATCTCATCACACACAAACTGCGAAAGACCAAAAACCTTTATCAAATAGCCACTTAGTCCGGATGCGTGCTCAGCCATGACCTCTAAGAGGTTCCCTATGGCATCTCTATGATGACCAGTTAAGCGTTCTATGCTTCTAAACCCGTTTTTCTCAACTAAGTGTTTACAAATGTTTGCTATCTGTTGCTCTGTTAAGTATTTTCTGTATAGGGTGTACCTTTGGTTTGCATAAAGTAGGTGTGGCAGTGTTGGCATTGGTATCTTTGGTGACCTATGGTTTTGTATTTGCCTTGTTTTACGATGTTTTTATCTTTTTCTTTAGGTAGTGGGTACATTTTGGGTTTTGACAAACTAGATCTACTTTGCTTTTAGGTCTACCTTTGGGCACGTTCTTCACAGGTAATAACTAAAGTAGCCGAACCACAAATCTGTCACAAATTAGGACACTGCCTAAGATAACATAAACAAAAAGATAGCCAATTAGAGAACACAAACAATTTGTTTAGCAATATTTCTATGTCAACCTTAAATAGCCTGTATGAATACTCGTAAGTTGGAGGCTAAAAAAGTGCCTGCTATAGAAATTGGAAGAATATGCGTTAAACAAGCTGGTCGAGAACAAGGTAAGAAATGTGTCATTGTAGATATTATGGATAAAAGTTTCATACTTGTCACTGGACCAAAAAATCTCACGGGAATTAAAAGACGTAAAGTAAACTTGGAACATGTTTCAGTGCTTGAGGATAAAGTGGAAATTAGACGAGGAGCTTCAGATGACGAAGTAACTCAAGCAGTAAATACTGCGGGTAAAGCAGAGTTAATGAAAGCTTAAGTTTTGAATTCAAACTTTAATTACCTCAATTACATCTTTTTCTTTCACTAAGGGAGCATTTACTGTTGCCAAGAACTAGTCCACCATGGGAAAATAAACGTGAAGTCTTAATAAAAACAGAGGATAGAACTAACCCTAAATTTGGTCATAAGCCCTCTGAGCGCCCAGCAGAAGAGTACATAAAATACGGCGTTATAAATTTAGATAAACCAGCTGGACCTACAAGTCATGAAGTTGCTGCATGGACAAAAAAAATCTTAAAAATAGAAGCAATAGGTCATGGAGGAACATTGGATCCTCAAGTGACAGGCGTATTACCGGTTACTTTGGAGGAGTCTACAAAAATTGTACAGGCTCTTCTTTACGCGGGTAAAGAGTATATTTGTGTTATGAAACTTCACGGAGACGCACCAGAGGGACAAGTTCGCAGTGTTTTATCAGAGTTTGAGGACTTAATTTACCAACGTCCACCTTTGCGCTCATCTGTTAAACGTCAAGTTCGCACAAGGCGCATTTACTATAACGAGTTTATAGAAATGGATGGGCGTAACGTGCTCTTTAAAGTGGGTTGTGAGGGGGGAACGTATATTCGTAAACTTTGTTATGATATGGGCGAAATTTTAGGGGTTGGGGCACATATGCAAGAACTTAGACGTTCACGCGCGGGACCGTTTACAGAGGATAGTTCAATGCATGTTACATTACACGATATTGCCTACTGGATGGGGGAATATCAAACAAAAAAGGACATATCATTTTTGCAAAAGTTTATTGCCCCCATGGAGACAGCCCTTGAGTTAATTCCAAAGGTTACAGTACGCGATTCAGCTGTTGACGCTCTATGCCACGGGGCTAGTCTTACTGCGCCAGGAGTTGTAACAGTTAACACGGGAATACAAAAGGACATGTTAATTGCAGTTATGACTCTTAAAGGTGAAGTAATTACACTTTCAAAAGCAGTGGAGTCTTCAGAGAAAATTTTAGAACTTGAGCATGGCATTGTTGCGGCTCCAGAACGTGTGTTAATGCCAAGAGGCACTTACCCAAAAGTTTGGAAAACCGGTAAAGACGACAATGATCAAAAATAAAAAAGAACCTCCTATTAGCGATCATTATTTTTCTTCATCACCTCAATCTGAGGCTAACTATGGTTTAGTACGTGCCAAATTTTTTGGAAGATCATTTGAGTTTATAACGGCTTCCAGCGTTTTTTCTAAACGTCGCATTGATACAGGCACACAGTTACTTATTGAATCTATGATTCTTCCAGAAGAGGGCTCAGTATTAGACATAGGCTGTGGCTATGGAGCAGTTGGCATCACGGCAGCAACACTTAATGCTAAATTACAAGTTTACCTAACAGACGTTAATGCCCGAGCCGTCGATTTAGCAAAAAAGAACGTAGAACGTAACAGGGTTTTTAATGCACACACCAGACACGGTTACTTATATGAACCCGTAAAAGATCTAAAATTTGACTGTATACTATCAAATCCTCCCGTAAGCGCAGGTATGGAAACGGTAAAGGCAATAATTACCGGAGCCCCAAAAATTATGCGTTCAAACGCAGTATTTGAAATGGTCATACGCTCCAAAATTGGCGCAAAACTATTCCCAACTTTATTTACTGAAACCTTTGGCAACTATACAGTTACAGCAAGAGGAAGTGGATTTAGAGTATTAACAGGCAAAAATAGCAAAAATTAAAGAGTTAAATCATACTTGCCTGTTAAAAACATGTTTAAGCTACAGGATAAATAGGTAATGTTTGTTTTTTAAGGTGCGTTTTGTGTAAAAAAGAGAGAGGTTAGGTTTGTGTTTTATTTGTTGCTTCACCTGTGGGCATACCGGGGGGTAGGTCTGGAAAGTTTGCACCGATTTTTTGTTCTGCAACTATGGCGGCTTCAGATAGAATCTTTGAGGCATCTTCGCTAACAGTGTTAAAATTAAGAGTCATCCCACTGCCCTGACCAGCGTCTAACATTACACCGCTTAGCATATCACCGATTTCGCCAAGTTCATTTTCAGCAGCAGGCAAAATTCCGCCCATACCAGAATTTACACTGCGCAATACACCAATGCATGGACCTAACATAGATACTACATCGCCCAATTCGGTTACAGTTTTTATTCTCAAGTTTATTTGGTCAAGGGCAAGTTGCGCGTTCATGATAAGTTTGGACATTTTGCGGACTTCAGCTAGTTCAGTGGCGTAAATGTTTGCGTGTGCCATATCGTGTTGCTGGTAGGAGTCTACAAGTTTTTTAAATAAGGCGTTATCTTTTTGTGTAAAGCGTTCGCTTGTTTTTTCTAAACGTTGAATTTGAGCGTCAATTCTTCGGGTTGCTACATCTAAACGTGGTTTTAGGGGTTGTTGAGGTTTAATTGTTTGATTAAATGAGTTTAAGATAGAGTTATCGTCTCGTTTTTGATCCCATTTTTTTGCGAAATTTTCTGACATCGATAAATTACTTCCTCTAAAATGTTAGCATCAAGAGGTACTTAACATTTGCTAACATGTAGATATATACATCAAAAAACTGAAAGTTTGTTCTGACATATTTGAAGGAAAAAATGTTGAAGCTCAATGTATAAGAAGAAATAAATTACATCTAAGCTAATAGTTATATAAGGTGTAGAGCTATAAACGATTTTCCGTCCTTAACATTTAAAATTGGAACAGGACAAACCAAAAATGACCGTCTCTGGCTTACAAAGAAGAGAGAAATCTATGAGAAAATCTGGAAAACTAGTGGATTAAAAGTATTGCAGAAAATTGAATGCATATGTGGTGACACTTTTCCAGACATTTCTATAGAGAAAGGCATCCAAATATTTTTGTTTAAAAAAACGCCTCAAACTCGATATGGACACCTAAAAGAAGACAATCCTTTAGAAATAAGTCTTTATCTATCAAAAACAGACAATATTAACACTGCAAAAGAGTTACTAATACGCATGTTAGTGCACTCTTTTATATGGCAGCAATACGAGTACCGTTTCCGCAACCGTGAACAAACATTATTTGAAGACATCTTAGCAGACGAATACGTAACATCCGCCTTTACATTTATGATATTAGGTCGAAAAATGGGGCGAGCTAACTGTGTTAAAGCTTTAGAGCAAGCTGTTGAGGAAACCGTCTATAGGTTATCTCAAAAACAAACACAAACCAAACTAGCAGAGGTAATGTACAATTTTTTCCAAGAAGAAAACCTTAGAACCAAAAAAAGAACAAACATTATAGAACACCGCGAAGAACTGGTACTAAAACTATTAGAATTTCTACCTGAAAAAACAGGCTAACACTTAAACAGGTCTAACGATGATAAAAATTGACAATCAAAATAGATGTGTATTTGAGCACGATAGCCTAAATATGTTATAGGTTGTTTGTTTTCGCAAATGGTCTCTAAATCTTATCGTCGGGGTTATCCTGTTGCAGTGCTTGTAGGAGTGGAGCAGTCTACAGTGGCGATATGGCGAATTTATAGTCAAGTAGCTAAACTGGAAAAAAGTGTTCATTTAGAGGGTGGACGTTCTAATGCTAAAGCAGTTTACAGTTTTCATGAAGCGGTTATTAATGTGCTTCGTTTAAGTTTAAAAGAAGGCGTAAAGAGTATTATAGTAGCTGCTCCGCAAAAAACCAGTTATAGTCAAGATTTTCTAAGCCATGTTAAAGAGCATCATCAGTGGTTATTTCAAGGGGTTAATAAGGCATCGTTTAAACAAATTATAGGTTCCGCAATAACGCAGGCTCAAGTGGGTAACATAACAAGTTCAAACGAGTTTAAACAATCCATAACTGACAGTGCCTTTGAGGAAACTGAAAATCTTAGAGAACTCTTAGAAAAACGTCTCAATACAACAACGCGTTTATCATCGTTAGCTAGTTTTGTATTGTTTTCACTTGAAGAAGCAGAAGACGCTATATACGGCAGTCAAGAAGCGCTGGGGAAGCCTATGCCTGAGTATTTGTTGTTAACAGATAATTATTTGTTAAGCGAGAAAAGAAAAGGCCGGTTAAATAGGCTTATGCAAATTGCACAAAACAAGAAGATTAAAACGCGCATTGTAAATAAAGAGTCTCCGGCGGGAGCGCGATTAAATCAGCTTGGCGGATTAGTCTGCTTACTAAAATAGTAGACCTGTTTGTTTTAAAGTGTTAATGTCAATTTTTCCAGAATGTAATGCTGTAGCAAGCAGAACACCTAAAACGTCAAACTTTTTAAGACTCAATAACTCATCAAGACTTTGAATACCTCCACCTACATAGACTCTGCCACCGTTACCATTATGGGTTAGTATTGTTGAAATTTGTGTTAACAAGTCTATGTTTACGCCCTCATTGCTACCAACTCGGGAGAGGTCTAATAAGATAAAGTCAGTCACACTCATACGGCATAGCTGTTTAAGAAGTTCAGACATTTCGGTGGAATCACTAAAGTTATGGGGGGTTAAAATTTTGTTGTCTTTCATGTCAAGACTGATAATTATGTGTTCAGCACTTATTTGTTGAATAATCTCGTTTACAAAAGAGATAGTTGGAAGGGTTTCGGTTCCTATAATAATTTTTGAAACGCCATAACTGTAGAGTTTTTTTGCGGTCTCTATCGCAGTTATACCTGCGTCAACTAGGAGATTAAAACCTATTTGAACAAGACCGCTATATAGGGCAAAATTGGGCTTGTTTTCTAATATGGCGTCAAGATCAGCTATGTAAAGCTCAGAAAAACCCTGACGTTTAAAAACAGTAGCTACATCGAGGGGGTTAACAGAGGTTGTAAGGACACTTTGTAATGGTTGATACTTTTGTCGGTTGCCCTTAACTGCGTGCACTACTACACCGTTTAAAACGTCAATAACAGGAATAACCCTCAACATTTCAGGCCTCAAAGATAACAAATGTACAGGATATATAAAAAAGCTGTAGGTGTTATCGCAAAACTTTAAAGCCGTAGAAAACGCGTTGTTTATGACTTAAAGTGAAGTTGTTAATCAGCCCCCAGAATACAAGAGAAGCTATAGAGGCCATTGTAGGTGGCGCCGATATTATTGATGTAAAAAACCCTAAAGAAGGGCCATTGGGCGCTAATTTTCCCTGGGTTATTAAAGAAATCAAAAAACTTTTAGTCGAAGAACGGGTGGAGTTAAGCTGTACCTTAGGGGAGGCAGTGCATTTGCCGGGTTCAATGTCTTTGGCAGCTTTTGGTGCAGCCTCATTGGGAGTTAATTATGTTAAAGCAGGGCTTGGGGGAGTGCGAACGGTTCAAGTGGCTACAGATTTGCTTGAGGATATTGTTCATGCAGTGAAAATGTGTGATTCAAAAATCAAAGTTGTCGTTGCAGGTTATGGAGACTATTTTAGAGTGGACAGTATTGAGCCACAACTTGTTGTGCAGGCGGCTTGCGCGGCAAAGGCAGATGTTGTTATGTTAGATACCGCAGTTAAAGATGGAAAAACTCTCTTTGATGTTCAAACACAGCGGCAGCTTGAAGTGTTTGTTAGTGTCGCTCATGCGCAAGAGTTAGAGGTGGCATTAGCGGGTTCACTTCAGGTGCAGGATTTGCCAGTGATTAAACAGTTAGGAGCTGACGTTGCAGGGTTACGGGGTGCCGCTTGTCAAAATAATAATAGGCTCACAGGAAGTATTACCCGTGAACGCGTAAAAGAGTTAGTGGAAAAAATTAGATAAATTAAAAATGTATACCTGAGGTATGAGTTTGAAAATTTTAATTTATGAACACGCTTGTGGAGGAGGGTTTGCAGAAATGGCGGTTTCACCTGGGATTTTAGCAGAAGGGTTTGGTATGCTGCGTTTATGTGCTGAAAATTTAAAGGCAGCAGGTCATGAGGTGTTAGTTATTGTTGATGAGGGCTTAGCACGGCTTAACCCGCCTCTTAGTGCAGAAATTATTCCCGTTTTTAGCTTTCAAGATGCACAACATGCTATACTTAAAAGGTGTGCAGATATAGATGCCGCCTATGTAATTGCTCCTGAGACAAACAAGACGCTATATGCTCTTGTTCAGTTTATAGAACAAAACGGAGTGCCTACGTTAAACAGTTACTCAAAGGCTATACAGGCAGTTTCAAACAAAATTGACCTCTATAAAACTCTAAACAGTAACACTAAAGTAAAGACCCCTAAAACTATTCAAGTTAACACTTCTCAAAATGTTGAAGAGGTAATTAGAAGAGAGTATAGTTTTCCGGTGGTCATAAAGCCTGTGGATGGTGTAGGCTGTGGGGGGTTAAGTGTTATAGAGGAGGCATCACAGATTAGAGGTGCGGTTGAAAAAATTGTTAACGAGTTTGCTAGTGAAACGTTTATAGTACAGGAGTATATAGAGGGTGAAGCAGTAAGTGTTAGTCTGCTCTGTACAGATACCAAAATTTTGCCAATTAGCTTAAACAAGCAAAATCTCACTCTTGCAACGCCGGATAGAACTTCAAACTATAATGGTGGCGCAGTACCATTTAATCATAAAATGCTCCAGAAAGCTTTTAAAACTGCTGAGGCGACAGTTAATTGTTTTTTGGGATTAAAAGGCTATGTAGGGGTGGATCTTATTTTGACAGATACAGACCCTGTTGTAGTAGATGTTAATCCCAGACTAACTACATCCTTTATAGGACTTTGTCGTGTTACAGATTTTAACTTTGCAGACGCTATTGTTAATGCTGCTCTCAAAAACAGTTTATTCTCGGAAGCAGTGTTTTTGGATTGTTATGTGTGTTTTTCTAAAATGGAAACTCCTAAAGTAGACATAGACTTTTTAGATATTTTATACGGTATTCCCGATATTGTTTCACCGCCATTTCCTATTTATGACAGTAAAGAAGGATGCGCATTAATTGCGGCATATGGAAAATCTTTAGAAGAAGCACAATGTTTACTAGAAGAAACTAGAAGGCATTTATTGAACATAATGCAAGGATGAGTATAGTCTTGGTTAAAGTGTTGGGATTAGATATAGGGGGTGCTAACACTAAAGCGGCTTGTGTTCAAACTCTGGAAAACACAATTAGAGAAGTACAGGTGTTTACTAAGTATTTTCCTGTTTGGAAAAACCCTGAAAAACTGGTAGAGATTTTACAGAAACTAGGAGAAGCCGCAGGAGGCAACTTTGACGGAATAGGGGTTACTATGACAGCGGAACTCTCAGATGTGTATAAAACAAAACGTGTGGGAGTAGAGCATATTTTAGGTTGCGTTAAAAAAGTTTTTTCAGAGGTACCAATTTACGTTTTAACATCAGATATCACGTTAAAAACACTCAAGGAGGCTTTAGCATCGCCACTACAAGTTGCGGCAGCAAACTGGGCAGCAACAGGCTGGCTTGTAGCACAGTACTTTGAAAACTGTATAGTTCTAGATGTTGGCAGCACTAGCACTAGTATCATACCTATAATTAACGGAAAAATTGCTGTGCAGGGCAAAAATGATTTAGACAAACTCATATGTGGAGAACTAGTCTATACAGGTAGTCTGCGCACAAATTTAGCCGCCATCGTCCAAACGGTTCCAGTTAGAGACAATGTTGCCACGGTTTCCTCAGAACTATTTGCTCTAAGTGGGGATATTCACCTCATTTTAGGTCATATAAACAGTGAACAGTACACCTGTGAAACAGCTGACGGCAAAGGCGTTACCTGTAAGGAAGCCCTAACACGTCTTGCTCGACTCATATGTGCCGACACAGAAATGTTAACAGAAAAAGAACTCATCGAGATAGCTCAATACATATACAAAAAACAAATTCAACAAATTACCACAGGCTTAAATCAAGTTTATCAACATGCCAAAAAAACTGCAACAACAAAAATTCCTATAATAATTACAGGTTTAGGAAAAGATTTCCTAGCTTATAAAGCTGCAGAACAAATGATACCCCAAACTGTAGTTATAGACTTAGATAAGCTCTTATCAGACAAGGTTTCATTGGCAGTTCCAGCTGTTGGAGTTGCTTTAATGAGCATAAAACAAGGAGGAGAGAAGAAATAACTGTAAATGTTGTAAAAGTCGGCGGCAGTCTCTCTCAAAACCCCAAGGCGTTGCGGTCCTTATGTCAAAAACTAAGTTTTCTTGCAGATAAGCATTGTATTGTAGTGGTGCCAGGCGGGGGCAAATTTGCGGATTGCGTCCGAGCAGCAGACAGAGAATTTACGTTATCAGCAAAAACAGCGCATCATATGGCAATTTTAGGAATGGATCAATATGGACTTCTCCTATCAAACCTAATAAAACCTAACAGTCACGTTGTAAACAGTTTAGAAAAAACAAAAAAGGCCAAAACAGGCATAGCTACAGTGTTTTTGCCATCAAAATTTATAATCTCAAAGGATGAGAAAGAGTTACCAAAGTCTTGGGAGGTAACCTCAGACTCAATAGCGGCCTATATCGCAAAAAAATTGGGAGCAAAAAAAGTGCTACTGCTTAAAACTGTTGACGGCATTTATACAGACAAACCAAAAAAAGAGACTCAAACCAGTACTACGGCTAAATTGTTAGGGCACTTAACTATAGAAGAACTCTTAGAGAGGGAAAACAGAACATGTGTTGATCCATACCTACCAAAGCTTCTTAAAACCCTTAAAATCGACTGCAACATAATAAATGGTCTCTACCCGGATAGAGTAGAAACAGCTTTAAACAAACAAAAAGTCATTGGTACTGTAATTTCACCATGAACAATACAACCCAATATTTGATGAAAATATAAGTAATAAAATAAATGCTAAAAACAAAAAACAACAAACATAATTTGTCATAAACCTTTAAATGTTTCAGAGGGCAGAGAAAAGATAAGTCAACAATAAATTGGCGCTTAAGCCGGGGTCTCCTAGCCAGGCAGGGAGCAAGCCTGGAGATGCTTCCCTAAGTAAGGAGAGCACCTGTAAGCTTGTGGTCTTTCGGGGCCACGGGGGTTCAAATCCCCCTCCCGGCGCCACTCGACTTTATCTTACCCTACGCTTAGGTTTTAAAACTCCCAAACATTTAGTTAACGTATAGATGAACAAGGCTTCTTCTAACCCAAAAACTAATGATAAATTAAACAAAATAACCACTCCTCTACAAGTGCATGAAAATTTAGTTATGGCTTTGGTAAAATGTGTTATCCGTTAACGAAATGTATGATTTAGGGAGTGCCCGAAAATAAATTGTACATTCAGAAACAATGGTGATTGTCACGCATGGACATTTTCTATTCACGCTTTTACGCATAAATTTATGTGTAAGTTTATTCCCAAGCAGTTTCTTAACGTATGTGTTTGGTTTGACATGAGTTTATGAGTGATATTGTAATGTTGCAGGTTATTGTTCGCAATTTCTGAGACTGTTTAGCCTAACGAGCGGTGTTTGAGTATTGTGTTATTGTATGTGTTGAGAGTTTTTGGCAGTTATTGTTTGAGAAAAAAGTTTGGGTTTTGGTGTTTTTACGGCAGATGGTTGTATAGAAGTCATTTGAAGGCTATGTTCGTTGTAGTGTTACTTGTTGTTTTTTATTTTTTCTTTTATTGTCTCTGTGTTTGTAATGGTTTAGTATGTTTATATTTTGTATTTTTAATTCTAAATTATTTACATAAACAGTGTATTTATTTTCGCTTTGTTTCATTTCAGCTAGTACTTTAACTGTTTCTCCGGTTTTTAAATGTGCTTCTAGTGTTACTACGCCTACCCAATATTTTGTTTTTTTGTCTTTTGTTTCATCGTTTATTAATAATTCAAATCCACTAAATGTTTGACACACACTGATTACATTGTCTTCGTAATAGTAGTCATATTTAGTTAATTGCATTATTCATAACCGCTTCATTTTTATTTGTTTTTTTGTGTTTAGTACGTTGGGGAATTTGTGAACATAGGGTATTGTTCAGATTCTTTGAGCCGGCTAAGCACATGTTTACAAATAAAAGGTTCGTTTTAGTTTAAGGGGATTTTAGGGTTTTGCAGATGTTATTTAGTGAGTCTTCGGTGAATTTTAGAGTGTTTTTTCCAACAGTTGTTATGGAGAAAATTTTGCGAGGTTTATCCGCGGTCATGTTCCAGGTGCTGTTAAGATAGCCTTTTTTTTCTAGAGTGGCTAGTAGGGGGTAAATTTTGCTTGGTCCGAAGTATACGCCGTAGTCTTTGCGTGTTTCTGTAATGATTTGGTAGCCGTGCATAGGTTTTCGGTTAAGCATTTGTAGAATTAACATGTCTAGGAGGTTTTTGGCGAGTTTTGTTTGAATTTCTTTTTGATAGTTGATTGTTTGTAACATTTTTATGTCACCACATTTTTTACATTTTTTTGTTTTATATTTTATCTGATACAATCATTAATATGTAATCAGACATATAACATCTTATACATAATCAAAGCATATCTGACTGTAGATATAAACTA
>WQSY01000023.1 GCA_009787585.1 Candidatus Bathycorpusculum sp.
ACAGACCCCCCACCACCATCAACATCCCCCAAAACACGCGACTCACCAACCAAACGCAAAGGAACATCCTTAACATCAACAGAAGAAACCCCTAAAGAACCACTTAAGGAACCACTCTCAGGGTCTTGTGCAGTTTTTTTATGCTCTTGTTCTGTAAGCAGTTGACTATCAGTAGCTGTCTTTGGAGCGTTATATGAACGGTCTACATTTATGGTATCTTGAAGTGCATATTCAGCTTTTTTTTCAGATACATTGGTCGATTGCTCCTTGTGGAGATTTAGTTGTGTTTTTAAGTCGTGTTTTTGAGATTGTAAAGAGGTTAGTGTAGATTGTGGTGGAGATTCATTTTTAACGATGTTTGGAACTGGTTGGTTTTGTTTTTGGGTTAAGTCGGTTTGGTTATATGGAAATTCGTTGTAGTGTTGTTGTCTGTAGTTTAGTGGCAGTTGAAACGTATCAGGCAATGTATCGGGTGTTGAAACAGGTTTAACAGGTATGATTGATTTTTTTATTGATCGCATAATTATGTGTTCGATGAAATTGTTTGTCATACACTTTGTCCCGATAGAGATAAATTGATTAAGTCAACGTAGCGTTTCCGTTTGCTTGAGGGTAGAGATAGGATGTCTTTTTCGCTCCAGTTATAGTGAAGAGCTATCCAGTGGATTTCTCGTTCAAGTTGATTGTAACGTGAGGTGACTTCTTGGAAAAAAAAGTCTTCAACATCTAGAGATGATTGAAAAACCATGTTACATGATGGACAGTTAATATTAAGAGTTAAGTCTGCTTGTCGATCGATGTGTGATAAACTTGTGCCTAGTTGTTCTTGGAAGTGTTTACTTAGAGTTTCAGGCAGGGGTGGTTCAGAGGAAATTATGCAGGCGCGTAGCAGTTTTTCGGATAGGTTATCTGTGGATGTGTTTTTACTTATTTGTGTGATGATTTCCAGATCGGATCCGTTTATGGGTCTAACTTTGAGGGTGTATTCTTCAAGGTTAATGTGGTAGACTGTTTGAGGGTTGGGGTTGGTGGGTTGGAGGATGGAATCAATTGGGAGGTCTACTGAGAGTTTATCTGTGCAGTTGGGGCATTGAATTTTGCAATGGAGGGTGGTGCCAAAGGTGATTTTTCTTAGCTGTAGGATCAGGGCGATTCTATCGCCGACAGGTAAATTACGTATGGTTTCAAGCAGGTCAAGTTTGGTGGGTACATTGTGGAACTCTATGACTCGTTCAAGTAGCATGCTGGTTTTGAATGGGGGGAAAAAAGTTTGAGATGCGGCGATTAGTTGCTCATCATAGCCAGTTAGTTCTCTTATTGTTGCTTTGTTTATCCAAGAGCAACCTACTTGAAAGCCATGTGGAATCTGGGCAACTATATGTCTCATTGGTGAGTTTCCCTTAAATTATGGGTTAATGGTTTAATTTGAGGGTTCACTTGGCTCAGATACGCTTGTGTCTCGTTCCCAGCCTTCGTTTTCTATTTTTATAGATTGGATAGCTATTGCACCATCTCCGTTTGCGTCAAGATCGGGCAGGGCAGTGTATTCAGAGACCCAGCATCGATAGATTTTGTATGCTATTGCGAGTTGTCCGGCTTCGTTGTAGACTTCAAGGATTATGTCTTTGCGGAAGTTTGCTAGTGAAACCTCAGAGCCTAACCCTGAGCCATAGCTCCAGACAAGATTAGCCCATTTTTCAAAGTCTAAGTCATGGGTAACGCCGCGTTCAAGTGTTATAGCCTCGTATTTTGTTTGAGCGGGAGATTTACGTTTGGTATTGGGGTCTCCACCCGAGCGGTGTTCTTTAATTTCGGTAGTTCGTTTAAGTGCTGTTACTTTGCTTACGCCAGCAACGTATTTTCCATCCCATTTTACTCGAAATTTATAGTTTTTGTATGGGTCAAATCTTTGGGCGTTTACACTAAATTCAGACATATCATTAACTCTCCTGTCCAGCTAGTTGTTGTATCTTTAATATGACAAATTCAGCTGGTTTAAGTGGGGCAAACCCAACCAGAATGTTTACAATTCCTGCATTTATATCGGTTTGTGTGGTTGTTTCACTGTCACATTTTACCATATAGGCCTTTTTTGGATCTGTACCTTGGAATGCGCCTTTAATAAATAGGCTGTGCATAAAAGCGCCTACATTTAGACGAATTTGAGACCAGAGTCGTTCATCGTTTGGTTCAAACACTACCCACTGTGTGCCTCTGTAGAGGGTTTCTTCGATAAATAGGGCTACTCGTCTAACTGAGAGGTATTTCCACTGATCAGCTAAGCTATCAGCACCCCGTAGAGTTCTTGAACCCCAAATTACGCATCCAGCATCGGGAAATATTCGTAGACAGTTCACACCTTTGGGGTTTAATTCGCCGTTTTCTTCGTTGGTTAACCGGACAGCTAAATCGGGCACACCTGAGAGCACTGCATCAGTTCCTGCGGGTGCTTTCCAAACGCCCCGTTGTGCATCAGTTTTTGCGATGACACCGGCAATCGCGCCACAGGGATCAAACTCTCTGAGTCGATACTCTTCTAGTGGGTCAGGTGCAACTATGCGGGGGAAAAAAATTGCGCCGTTTTTATCTCGAGTTAATTCATTGATATCGTTTAGGACGTCTTTGGTGGATTTCCAGTTTTT
The DNA here is from genome assembly GCA_009787585.1 of Candidatus Bathycorpusculum sp. GTDB lineage: Archaea > Thermoproteota > Bathyarchaeia > Bathyarchaeales > Bathycorpusculaceae > Bathycorpusculum > Bathycorpusculum acidaminoxidans. The sequence goes on from WQSY01000023.1 coordinate 2,643, forward strand.
TTCGCCTGAGGGTGGATCAATAAGGAGTATGGCCCGGCGGTCATTGCAGAATTTTAGTGCATCTGCATAAACGCCATTTCGCTCGATGTATGATCCGTTGTATGTGGGGATGCAGAGTAAGTTAAACAGGTCAGCATCCTTTAGTGCATACATACCTGTTTTAGTTGTTGAGTTACCAAGTATCATGGTGCCGGTTAATTCATCACCATCACTAGCAACATTGGCGTTTAATTCGTATTTTGGCATGAAATTCTCAAGTTTGTTGTCTGATGTTGTACTTTTAGGTTTATTATCCGTTGTTGTGGTAGATTCAGTTTTATTAGGTTCGACATTTTCAGGTTTGGGTTGTTCAAAATTGAGTTTGAAGTCTGGGTTGAGTTTGATGTTGTCTTGATACATGTGCAGGTATGCTGAAACGTTGTCTGTTAAAAGTTTGCTTATAAAGCGCGGTTTTTCGGGATTTAGGGAAACATTGCGAAACATTTCAAGGACAGGTCCAGGTTCACCTGTGGCCATTTTTTGATGGATTGTGATGTTGAAGTATGTTGGGTCGTTGTCTTGTTGTTTTTTGGTTTCATCTGCGTCTGAGAGGATGATACAGAGTTTTTCGCCCCAAAGTCCCGGATTAGCTGCTCTGAGTTTGAGTTCAGGCACCGGTGTTATTTTTTTTGAGATTTTGTCATATGTTTTTAGTGTGAATGTGGCGGCTGCAGCAGGTTTTGGATCTTCGGTTTTGCCGTCTGGGTTTGTTGCAACAACGCGCACTATGATTGCGTCTACGCCTCCGTTTTGGAAGTAGTGGTAAACGGCGTAGCTCATGTTGCTTTTTTGCCAGAGTCCGCCAAAGATTCGGGTGTAGTCAGCGAAACTGTGGATGAGTGTGGCTTTATCGGTTGGTCCTTTTAGGGCGCGTCCAACAAAGGCGGTGATGGATGTGCCTACGCCTATTATTGAGCGGACTGATGATGGGAGTTCTTCGACATAAACGCCCGGGTATGTGTATGCTGTTGACATATGTTTCTACACCGTCACCTTTTTTATCAATGTTTTTTTGATAGCATCATATTTTGAAATATTACTGAATAATATTTTCATTATACTGTGTTTTATCAATATAACCACAAATATACCTTCACACTTATCTCTCAAGACGCTTTAAATATTTAAATCTTCTGACGTCTCATATAAACTATCTTTTGCTACAAACAACAAAGAGCCCAACCTAAAAATCCATCAATACAACAGTTTAACACAACACACTACAACACAAACTATCAACATACACCCATAAACTACCACAACCGCAGTAAAAATTAAAAAGGAAAAATAAGAATAAACACTACAGAGATCTCGTTTCAGCAATTTCTAAAGTGCCCAAATACGCGTCCACATAAACACCGGTAAACAAAGCAACGTATTGCCCCTCAGGCGCACTTAGAGTAAAAGTTTCTCCATCATCCCGCTTAGCCCTGTAATCCTTACTAACAAAACTGATTTCTTTACCCAAAAGAGTCCTAAACACAATTTTACCAATACACCTCTTTGACCTAAACTTAGTTACAGTATAGGCCACCGAAATCAATCTATCATTTGATTTAAGCATAGAAACCTGAGTCTGTTTTCCACCGTTTCCACCTATTTTTATGATTGCACCGCTACTGTACACAAATGTAACACTATCGATAATAGCGCCTATATGTGCATACACCCCTACAATCTCATCTTGTACCGGTTTAGGAGTATCAGGTAATTCAAATGTGACGATCTGGAGGGCTTGGGGCTGGGCAGAAACAGCCCACCAACGTAAATACCAAAATCTATCCGACTGAGAAGTTGACGGTTCAACCAAAATGCGAAAACTCGTTTGATTAATATCGACTGCTTTGAATCTGAGAGACAGCTTTTCGATTTTTGAAAGTGAAGTGTTTGCTCGGTAAAGATTAGAATCTTTGAAGGGTTCAACAGTTGCCTGATTGAGCTTGTCAGGGGGAATTTCAGAGGGTAACAAAGACAAAAGGATAGCCGGCGGGATTTCGCTGTCAAGTTCGTGCCGGATGATATTGGAAAGTAGGGGTCGGGTACGCTCAGACATATTTGGGAAATCAAGTTTTACCACTCCTGAAGTTGCAAGAGCTACAGGTTGTGTGGCAGTGAGGGGTTGTTGTTCAAATGTTGCATTAAAAAATATCGGTGCAACTTGGCAGGGATTAGCTTTATCTTTTTTTGCAGACTTTAACATAAGAGTTGCAGACACCTGCTGAGTACTAGGCGTAATTTTGGGTTCATCTTTGTTCCATCTAGGGAGAAAAATCCAACCACATCTTGCCATACCATCTGCTATCGGGACATCAATCTGGGTGGTTTTAGGATCAAACTCTGTGGAGTCGGTTTTTACTAGTCTGCCTATGCCGTCAGTATCTTCAATGCTAAAACGTACAAAAAAGTCGCCAAGTTTATTTCCCAAAGACATATTGCCTATTTTTGTACCAACACATAATAGAAGAGGAACAGGTTGTAACAGCGATGGTTTAGTGAGAGTAGAAGTAGATTCAGAAGAATTCTCTGGTTCAACCAGATAGGGTAGATTATTAGTTTTGTTAGCATGGATAGCTATAGTTGAGTTAGGGGGTTCATTATTATGCAAGATAAGATTATTGGAAGTTATTTTTTGGCCATCGCCACTTACATAATAAAAGCACAGATCGTTAGTTGCAGGTGAGAAGAAAGTTCTATAATCAAAGACTATGTTATGTTGTAGTTTATTGCCGTTTTTGGTGCAACGCAGCAGTGCTAGTGGGCAATAGTGATGCTCCATCAGTGAGGGTAGTGCCACTGGCTCTGAGATATTAGGTGCTATTGTGCGGGTGGGCCATTCGATGTTTTTTGTTATCGTTCTAGCGGGAATTAGCCAGTAATCGCCTGTTACATAATTGCCTGCTTCGAATTTTATTTGAATACCGGATTCTAAATCGATATAGCCCTCGTTATCAAGTGTATAAGGAGTAAAGGCAGATCGACTATATGAGGGTGTTTCTGTATCGTTAGATGTAGGTAATGTGTCGGCAGGTTTGAGGTCTGAGGTTTGTTGTGTTGCATCAGGAGTTGGGTTGATATCGTTAGGGGTATTTACTGTGTCATTGGGTGTACTCCAGCGTCTAACTTTGGGGGTTTTTGATACATAGTTGTCTGTATCGGCGATATAGCTCAACAATGAAGGATCAGGGGGAGAAACGATTTTTAGGATGCTTCGGTTTTCTTGAATGTTTTCTCTAACTTCATGGATTTGGATAAATTGACCGGGTTTATTCCAAAGTTCACAGTAATCGTCGGTAACTTCGATCCAGTGGTTTTTTTTAAAGTTGTAAAAGTCATCTTTTTTGCTGTTCTCTATCACTATGCGCATTAGATTGTCGGATGATTTTTTTACTCGGCGTATCTTAGCTGTGACAATTGCATTTTCTCGAGACCATTTAAAGGCAGGAACGGTACTGTGTTTAGAGCCGTATTCGCCAATTTTCTGGGAGGACGAATGGTTGTCAACAATTTTTATAGGTGAGTGAATTTCAACGCGGTATAGTCGGTTCTCATCACCGCTGTAACCTGACTCAAATAGGGGTTTGCATTTGTCTTGGGTTGCAGGTTTTAGTCTAACGCGTAATTTACCATCTGAGCGAACTATGTTTTGTTCAAACTCTGTTAATGCCTCTTGGGTGGTTATAGTTTCAACTTTTAGGGTTTTTACTTGCCAAATGTTTTTTGTGCGCGTAGTTGTGTCAGTTCGTCCAAGTGCAACCTCTATCAGGTCAGGGTCTTCAAGAGCGGTTATGTGTCTTTGCCAAACATCTAGGTAAACAACATAGTAACCTTCTTCTTTGGGAACTATGATATTTTCTTTAAATAAATCTTGAGTAAACAATTCTATGTATGGGAGGTCTTCTTGTTTTAGGGCATTTATTTGTGCATTGTTTTCACATATTATACCATCAACATAGTAGCGTCCGGCTCCAATGGTAAACCCAGATCCATCTGTGGTGGAGGTTATTTCAAATCCAGAATCTTCTATAGAGGTTCCGGTTTTTCCCACAAGATCACATAACATAGTTTTATCAAAGTGTGCTTGGATGTCGAGTTGTTCATTCCAGTCGGCATCTAGTTGTATTCTGCCTTGTTGGGCGTTTACTTTTGTGTATTTTTTGTTTTTGTTGTATGTTGATCTAGTTATATCTGCTTTCATATTTTTCCCTCATGTAACTAAGATAATACCTGCTCTTAGGCCAAAGGGCAAATACTCTGCAAAGGTTGCCCGCAGGTTGTTTAGGCGGTGTGATTGATAAGTTTGATTAAAAGCGCCCAGCTCGGAGTCATTATCTGCACCTTCAGATATTTCTTTCATGCTACAACGGTGAAGTTGAGCATAGCCGGGGGAACCGTATTTTTCAGAGGTGAAACAAGGAATAACACTAGAGTTTTCGTTTTCGGGTTGACAGTGATAATGTCGGGGCATCTTTGATGCTGAGTTACCTTGTTCAGAACGAGGAGGGATATAGGAAAACCGCACACAACCCTCTTGGCGGCGCTTTACGTGTACGGTGTCTGTGAAAATGGTGTTACTGGCAAAATTTAGTATATCAAAGCAGGACTTTCCAAATATTGTAGAATTTTCAATGTGTGCCTCAAAACATTGTACAGTAAACGTGGTTAAATCGCTATTCACAGAGAAATCTTTGGGGATAAATTGACCTCGATCTATAATAGAGTCTTTGAGAATCAGTTGACTTAGAGAATCTCGCATAGATATTTTGCCGCTTATTGTTTTGTTTAGGGTAACTGTGAGGTAATCATTACCCTCTACAACTAGGCTATTACGTCCATCACCTGTCATAGTGGGGGTTAGTGTACAGTGGTGGATAGCAAGATGTTTTAGATTAGAATCGCCTAATTTGGAGTCATTTTTGATGATTTTGAGTTGTAGGTTTTGATTTAGAAGTAAGCCATCAAGTATTAGACAGCTGCCTTCACCGCCAAAAACTTTTATTGTATGTATTTCAGGGTTTTGCTTTGCGGCACTTAGGGTTGCGCGTTGTTGCTGTGTTGAGCGTAAAATTAAAGTTTTGCCCGGGGGGATATCGATTTTTGGAATATTTTCGCTATAGGTGCCGCTGTCAACTATTTCAAACAAAGCGTTGGGTGCTCCATCGCATTTCCAGCAGTCTAAGGCTTCACCAATAGAGGAAACATGCTTAGAAGTAGAACACAGAGCAACAGTAGATATGAGGTATTTTTTTATGTCATCAAGTGAGCTTTCGAAGAGGTTTCTTTGGTAAAATCCGCCACCCATATCAGCGCTAAACCCATAGTAGTAACTCACAAGCACTCTGCGTTCAATTGAAGTTTTTTCTAAAAACATTATGCGACCAAGAAGGGGATCTATGGCAACTTTTTTAGAGGAACAATCGCTATCACCTATAGGGGTGTTCCAATTTTTGGTTCCATTAATATCGCTTAAATCACAAATGATGATTTGTTGTGCAGAAATTGGTTTGATGACGCCGGTTTCGTCTTCGGTTTCTAAGAGTATGCTTCGGTTTTCACCATAGTATTGTTTCAAGTATTTTTTAGCTGCTTCTCGTCTTATAGGTATTGAGAGATTAATTTCTTCTAACAGTCCATCATTGCATTGACCAAGGGGATTATTAAAGAGTGGCAGGTCTATGCCTATGGAGCTAAAGGAGTATTTACCCTCCTCATGCCAAAACGCATGTGCTCTTTTCACGGGATAGGCTGCTAATCGCCAAAGAAAAATGCCGAGATTATCCACATTATAGTAACCCTGACCAGTTTTTATGCTTCTAACATCTAAGGTATGGGGTATAAGATCAAATGCGCCGCCTACTCGATCCATTAGTTCAGGATCAACAATGCATGGGGTACATTGGTTCTCAGGTCGGATGTGGTTGATGTTTTGAGTAGTTGATAAAAGTTGAAAGAATTCTACAACATGCGCATCCCAGCCAGTGACATCACGGGCTATTTTTTCAAGAATCGCTACGGTACCTTTGCGTTTTCGGTAGTGTATTGTATTTGCAATATAGGCTTTGCTGCTTATGGTTGTTTCCTTAGCGGGTCGAAGTAAAGTGGCATTAACTAAATCACCTATGTATGGAGCGACCCATTCATTGCAGGTTTCAATAAACCAGTTCTCATATAATCCCTCGATGTCATATTCGAGTGTCTTTAGTGTTTCTTCTAGAATGTCAGTTAGATCCTGTAGTGGACGGTGGTGATTAGCGGTCTGTTGCTCGATGTCCTGTTGATGGTAAATAGAGGGTAGGAGATTGTAGAAGCGTCGTTTATCTTTGTGGCTCATTGTTTAACCTCCAATGTTATACCCTCAGGATTGATCATCAATAGCATATCATCAGTCAAACAGAGAGTCTCTAGACTAATCATGGTTAGATCTTTGATAGATAAGGTGATATTGTCAGCGTAGGTGACGCCTGAGACTGTTTGGATTACGGTTAAAATTTCTTTTTTGGTAACATGTTGTTTGAAGGAACGAGGTGTAAATGAAAAAGCATCCAATAGAGCGGCTTTAACGTTAGTGCTCACTTGTTCAGCAATATAGGTCGAATTCACATACACCATACACTCTACGTTAAAGTATACGGGAGTAAAACTCTCGAGACGTACTTTTTGTCCATATGCACAGGCAGTAGCGATGGCTTCTTGGAGGTTTTTGTATAGTAGCGATTCTATCACAAGGGGTTTGGCGTCTACTAGGGCAACTATTAAGCGAACCATGAGGTCTTTGCCTTTTGATTCGGCAAGGGCGTGTGCTTTGGCGATGCCTAAGAAGGTTTTAGCAAAATTTTCGTAATCTTTTAGAGATACAATACGACCCAACGTTAGAACCGTGGGGGGCGCATTTATTTTAGCATCCGCTATTTGTTCAGCTGAGGCGGCACCTGTGGCAGGCGTTGGGTTGGTTACGCTACGTATGCCAAAGGGTTTTTTTGTTAACAGAGTAAGTTTGTTGGCGGCGACATTCCCTTGAAGTCCTATGCCGCTGCGGTAGCTTGTAGTAATGTTTTCAGTGCCGCTTGGCAGTCGGGCTCCGGTGAGGCCGTCTCCAAAAGTCACCAAGGTGTCACCGTTGTCTTCTATACGAACAAAATAACTAAGATCTTTGGGTCCCAAACTGTAGAGTGTGGGTACTTCTTGCCATTGTATATCATTAATGTAAACTTTGAGGGTGCTTTTTGCTCCACTGGTTGTTGCCGCAGAAACATGGGTTAAAGGGGGTTTTTTGAGGCGGAATTGTTGATTTATATCTAAACTGTTGCCACTGCCAAGTGTTTCATAAGTCGTTTCGCCATGAGTTGCAAGGGCAATATTAGCATATATGTGAACTGAAGCTAAATCATAGACATTTGACAGCGCACAGAGTTTACCATCAGGAACCTCAAGAGTAATGGTTGTGGTTCCATCAGTATCAGATAAATCTTTGATGGAAACAACCTCACTTACCAAAGAGGTATCATCAGTGTCGGGGTCAGCCTTATCCAGCGATACATTTACTTCGTGGTTGAGGTCATTAACTGCATAACACTCAATTGTTTCACCATACTTATTTGATAGGCTGACCCTCCAGCGTAAAACTCCCGAGGCGTCAACCATCGGTCGAGGATTAAGCAGGGTCCATCCCTTATCTATAAAGGAGGGAAAAAAAGTTTTCAAGTCCTGCAAAGAGAGGGTAACTACGTTAACATATTCAGTGGTTCGACGATTTTTGCGTTTAGCTGGCGGTGTATTAACAGATCGGTCTCCGTCTGTTTGTGATTGAATATTTTTAGAATTTTCTGCAAAAATGTCGTGTATAGTTGTTTTATCGGAGTAAGAAGAAAGCAGCTCAGCGATAGAAATACGACAAGTCTCCATCTCAGATTCAGTGTTATCATCAAAGTTAGTCTTAGGTAAATTTGAGAGGTTTTTTTTAGTTTGGTCTTTAGCGGGTTTGCCTTGAATAATTATTTTTTGGCCTATTTTGAGTTCAGATACTTTGTGATCAAGCACAATTTTATCCGCAAAGAGAGGTTCTGCTATGGGTTTGTCTGTGAGTTCTAAGGGTTCGCTAACACAGAAAATTAGGGTATCGCGTCGCATAAATCCACAGAGCCGTGTCTCAGTTACATCCAAATCTAATTGGGTAGTTTTATCACTTAATGTAAAAGCTGATTGAGCAGCAATTGTCACATTAGTTACCCTGCCAAGCTCCATAGAATAAATTGGAGAAATATCTTGTTGCGTTTTGTTTACTCGTTGACCAGAAAAAATCACCCAACTTTCCGGAAAAATATTAGAGTATATGGCATCAAGATGAACCGACACTTTACTATCGGGGTTAGCATCATTCTCAATTGGAGTTGTTATTTGATCAAACTTGGGCCAGTCAGAGGGCAGACCAGTTGACTCTTGGGAGGAATTAGTTCCATCAGAAGCCTCACCGCTATAGGTTAGCTTTAATGAGTCAGATATAGCTTTCCAGTCAGGGGCATTGTAGCCAAAAAGAGATGCTTGTTGTCTAAAGACAAAAATTTCAGAATTCTCATGAGGGTGTTTGTTGGGTATTTCGTTATATCGGAGGGGCTCTTTCCAGGTTATATAGGTGTAATTTTTAGCAGGGTTTATAGTTACGGTATGTAGAAAGCGAAAAGCCCATCGCCTACTACCAATATCGGTTACTCTTTCTGATCCGACAAACAAGATAGCATCTCCGGGAACTAGATTGTTTTTTACACCCTTTAAATAAAGTTCAGTTAACCCGTCAACTATTTTTTGAGTTACAAACTGTATGGGACGAAGATCGTTTAGAGTGGCTTTTGCTTCAATTGTTTCTATGGTCTCAAAGGTTTGTAGTTTCTCATCCTGTCCGGGTATGCTCATAACTTGTGTTCCTTCATCTACTCGTGAGTGGAGTGGAGAGCCAGGGGCATTCTCAACTATAAAGGCTAAAGATACACTTGCTGCAACTCCGGGTTTGAGCTCATATCCTATGGTTCGGGCCAATTCTAGTACTGAGCGGCGTTCAGTTGCAGTACGTAGATAACCCTCGTTTGCGATGCGTTCTTGATAAAACGTCAATACATCAGCAATCATTGCCCAGCTATCCAAAAGCGCGATACTTAGATCAGCATTGTCTCGTGTGGTAAGGTTTTTTAGAGCAGGTTTATGCGAAATTTGCTCTATCATGTCAGCTTTGAACTGATTATGAGTACCAACGCGGTATTTTAGAGCTGAGAGGTTAGGTTGATTGGATAGATCAGTGGGAGTGCGCTTTTTTTGTTTTTTCACAGCATCAAAGGTCGGCTTATTCTGTGTCATGTTTTCGTCCTCCGGTCATAGTAAAGGCTATGTGGCCATGTTCGGGATAGTTGAAATCATTATCTAACTGAATAATCTCATAGGGGCTAATCTTGATTATCCGTTCACGTATTGAATCGGTGTCATTTTCTTTGTCAGCACGTTTAAACTGGGTCACTGAAAATGAAACGACGCCGTCAACTTTGGCCATAACAGCTGTTAGGGCACATAAAAAAACAGGTTGGCCAATAGTGAAATTGTCTGGATGGAAAAATCCTCTAAGACCATTTGGCAGTGTTCGATTGCTAAAGAGTTCCAGCAGATTTTTTTCTACATCCTCACAAAACAGATCAGCAGAAACATTAACGATAAATTCAATCTCTAATGGTACATGTTGAGGGCCGCAAACTTCAATGTCGTATCCGCTGAGTCGGTAGCGATTGAGGATATTTTGAACATGGATTTTGAACGCCTCATCAACGGGTTTTTGTCCAAAGCGTTCAACCATGACATATACAGTATACCAACTGCCGGTCCATCGGGTTTTGGCAACAGCACTTTGGATATCAGAGCATTTCTGGGTAGCAATAGTAGCATAGTCAGCATCTGTTATAGCGCGTTCGTTACGTTTGGCAGTTTCAGAAACATTTTGTTTAACCATAGCCATAGTTTCAGGATCCACTCCACCTCTAGCAGATAGGGGATTGCGAATACTATGTATGAATTGTTCAAGGGTGTTATTTGTGTCAAGTATTCGTTTAATTGACTCTGCACCCACATTACCCTCCGTTCCATTGCCTACCCGATAGAAACCATAGAGTAACTCGGGGGCCTCACCCGTATGTATTTGGGGGTTTAGGCCATAAATGCCATCACCGAATCGAATTACAGCGGTACCGTCATTTTCAGTTTCAACAACAAAGTCAGTTTTGAACTTGTGACTTAAGAGCAGGTCTTGTTGAGGGATCCAGATGCCGGGTACCCATGCCGTATCTCTAAATTCGGTGAATTCATTTTCCGGTGGTTCTCGAAGTTGACGTAGATAAATAGATGCCTTCACATCTTGCAGATCATAGTTAAATGCTGAGAAAGCTGAAATGGAGGCATCAAATGGGCCGCTAAAAGTTAGCGGTCCGCGTTTGAGGCGAGGGTGAAAATTTAATCGTGCAATTGGATCAACAAGCTTTTCAGGTTTTAATGATACCCCATAATCAGCCAACAATACATTTCCATACGCAACTGCAACCGGCACAGACCCCTTGGCTAAGCATAGTGAAAAAGGCAGAGCATCCTCCAAACTCCACTCAATCTCAACTACACAAATAGCAGGATTAGATAGCATATCAGAGGTTTCTTTAATTTTGGTTAAACGCACAGCGTGCCGATGAGATATATCTCTGTTTTCTGTAATACCCTCACAAGAAGCGATTTCTTCAAAAATTAAAACATCACCAACTTTTAGGTTAAGAATTCTATGTGTAACATCATTAGTATTATACTGATAAAAATCACAAAGTGTTGCTTGGGTTGAACCTTTTTGGAGATAGTAGTCCGAGTTTCCCCAAGTGTAAAAGTTTATAGTGTTATGGGCTCTGTAGAGGGCAAGGTCATGCATGGCTTCGAAAACTTTGGTACCCTGTGATAATTCTTTTTCAAGATCCGCTTCATCGACAACTAAATCGCCATTGCCCAGGCCGGTTAAAAATTTGGTTTTCTTAGGGAGGATAACATTGTCAACTTTTGCCTCAATACATATCCAGACACGTGAATTACATCCACTATGCATATGATAGTCTAATAGTCTAGCATGGCGTTTTACCGAGATTCGACTTCTTGCAGTGCCAAGATAGGCCTCAGTAGCAACGGCATCTTGATAATAACTCAGATAGTCACCTACATATGCCAACAATTCGGCCATAACTATGCCTATATCAGCGACATTTTGTTCTTGCCAGTTGGGCATTAACAGAGATAATCGACTAAGGACTAAGTGACGAAAACTTGCATAGTCTTTGGAGAGATAATCAATAACAGGTTCCTCTAGAACCTCTGGGCAATACGCAGAATCGGGTTTACAGTCAAATTTAGATGGTGTATCGATTTTAAATGAAAAGTCAATGCTTGAAAGAATAGAGTCAAACCCCTCAGGGGGGTTAGTTGGGGTTAATGAGTCCACTATGCGTAAAGTGTATGTTGAAAAATCTCCATCACTTGTTGGGCAAACAATTAGAGCTTTATTACGAGATTCAGCATCTATGTGTTTGTGAAACAAATTGTGAATAGTTTGGGCCGTTGGCTCATTTATTGTTGTTCTTTTTTTGTTTGGTAGTGTTGTATTGTTGTTAACTATTTTTGTGTATGGTATTGCCCACTCAATGCGAATGTTTTTGACTTTAAGTCCGCCTTTAATTTTGACATTACTCTTATCCAGTAATTCGTTACTTAACGGGTTAAAAAAATAGACAATTAGATAAGGTTGATTATTAGAACAGGTTGGAGAATCTAGTCGAATGACTTCGATGTAGTCTATACCGTTTAGTTTTGAGTTGTGAATTTGTTTGCGTCTATCTTTTGCAGTGTATTTTGTTGGGGTTTCGATCATGTTATAGAGTCCTTGTGATGGTGGTTTCTCGGTGTTGTTGATTGCGTCGCATTATGTATTGTACAGTAACGGTTAGGGTAGATTCAGTATTTTGTACGTTGATGGATTTTACCAAGATGAGGTTACCGAGCCATTGTTGGAGGACGCCTTGTGTGAGCAGTTGTGTAGTGGCAGATAGTTCTGGGCTATTGGGTGCAAAAACAAGTTGGTTTATGTTGCTACCAAAAGTGGGTCGATTGACACGCTCGCCTATGGCGGTAAATAGAACCTGCTCAATTAATTGATGTATATGGTCTTCTTCGTTTGCAGTTGCTGTTCGTCCGCTGGTACCGGCTTGGAAAGGATATTTAATTTGCATATTTATTGCCCCTTTACTCTCATTTGAGCTGGCACTATGTTGGGAGATCCTTGGGGGGCTTGGTCAGCGGCTTGACAGAGGGCAATGCTGTCTTTGAGAACAGCAAATTTTCCACCTATTTTGACTCGGGTAGATACCATGAGCCATTTTGCAGTGATACAGGGATGGGGTAAACTAGCAGGAGCGGGCGTGGTAAAAGGGCAAGCTGTAATGGTATAAGTGTCTTGTTGGGTCACTGCGAGTTGACCGCTAAGTTTTACTCTAGCATTGGAAGTAATTATGTTAAATTTTCCAGCATGGGGACATAGAAGAGTAGAGTTTACAGTTAAAAGATAACCAGGCATAGCTCCACCTCAACAATGAGTATAGTTAATATTTTGAATCTGTTCAAGTCTATGAGCCACTCCATTCATAGCCATTTTATGCTCTATACTTTCAGCATAAAAATGCAATACACATGCATCGAGTCATAATAAATAACGGATTTAACTTTTAAACATTTGTAGTGTATAACAACTTTTCAAGTTAGCCACATATACAACATAAAAAAAGACAGACATAATTCACTTTATAAATCGACAATACAAATAACTCAAAACACATGCCAGCAGCAATTCATTAAAACGTCAGACCACAACACCCATACGCAACTAACCAATCAATGATGTCAACCTATAATTTGGTTCGTATTAAAAACCGAATTGCGCTGTTTATAGGTTTATTTTAATTGTGTTTTGATAGGATGATATTTGTCCATTTCTGGTAATGATAAGATTTCTTTGGCAGGTTGTTGTTAGATGATTATTATGCCGTTGTTATTGACTGGTTTTTTATTTTTAGGTGTCATTTTACAAGTATTTAGTGTAATGGGACTGTTAGGTCGACAGCATTGGATAAACAGGTGAGTAAATAATCACAGTATTATAGGTTTAATTAATCAAAACAACCCCAAATCACAGATAAAAACCTGATTATGTGTATAAATATCAAAAGTTACGGTTACAATGTTAACGAAAACGGGTCAAGAGATCTACAGAAATTACAATTTACATATGAGTGATAAAACTGAAGCAAACCTCAAAAAACTCAAAAATGATTGATCACAGATGAAAACACTTAGCGTCTTAATTCCAAACCCTACCCTCGACACCACGTCATACTTTTGTCATAAACATAGTTTTTAATACTAAAAGAGAAAAAGAGAAAAGTAACGAGAAAGAATGAGTTATTATAGCGAGATCGCACTGAACGGTAAGGTTCGAATCCTATTTTCTGATTTTTACCTTTCGTCAAAAGATATAAATCTCAAATAATACGTTAACGTTAACTGGATGGTTACCATGTTTGTGTACGATACCAAAAAAAAGAAAACATCCTCAAATGTTATGCAGTGGAGCTCCGAATCAACACACAAACACCATGACGGAGCCGTTGACGTTTTACAACAGCCCGTACCCCAACCATCCAACGACAACAATCCACTATCCTCAGAGACAGACTCAAACTATGAAAAACACTCCCAACGCTCACTATTGAATGTTCCAGTATACCCCCCCAATTCACAGAACAACACGGCAAATGAGGCATATTATAATTCTGATGACCCAGCAAAGGTTACACCATTAATACGATCACAAGCAACCCAACTAAAAAACGGTTTAGATCCTTCACCACCACCAACACCAATCAACTTAACCCATTTAACTCCTCACAGATTACCCAACACATACGGCTATACTGAACCAAACCAAACCAAACCGCATGAACCATCCACAGAAAAAGTGAAACAGGAACCAAACTTGACAGGCATACCTGATGCAACAAAAGAACAGTTTGAGAATGCTTCCGGTTTCTCATTTGCCGATGTGCGGGTACATTACAATTCAAACAAACCCGCCGAGTTGCAGTCACTAGCATATACACAGGGAAATCAGGTACATATTGCACCTGGGCAGGAACAGCATTTGGGGCATGAACTGGGGCATGTGATACAGCAGAAACAGGGGCGGGTGCAGCCGACTATGCAGGTGCAGGGGACGAACATTAATGATAATGAGGTATTAGAAAGAGAGGCGGATACAGCAGGGCAGAATTTATACGGTAAGTATAGTGTTGACAAGCCGATAAAACAAAGTGTCGTCCCTAACAATACAATACAACGATGGATAAAAATGAACAGAAGAGGGATGAACCTCGAATCTCTTGAGTGGTACTACACCACAACAGTAGCCAATCAGGCGCATTTCTTGGGTTTATCGTATGATGAGCATAAAAAGCCTAATGAATCTCAGTTTGTTCTTTTAACGGATTTTCGTGATACACTAACCGAATTAGGTGTCTGTATTGAAAATCTTGGCTTTGCGAATCTTAATGAAGATGCCATAGCCAACATAGTGCTCTTATTGCATAGATGGATGAGTATTGGCAAAGATGGAACTGTTGTGCAGACTGATGATAAAGAGTATGATCGCAGATATAAAGAAGGGGTATTTGCGGAAATGCGTTATTATAACACTTATGAAGAATTAGCTTGGGCGCTTGTTCAATCTCTTGGTTTACAAAATCAACCTGGTTTGTGGGATACAGAAAATGATGAAGAAAAAGTGGCGCATATTGTCCTTAGAGATTCATCAATTCAGCAGTCATTGGGTTCTTTGATTACCAAATTAATCGATACGGCACAAAAATGGTGGAAGGATGATAAACTTAAGACACCAGTGTATGGCGAATTGTATGGCGCCAAAAATTTTGACGAAGTATTTAAGGACCTACATGCTAACTTAGATGTCGCCGATCAAATAATGCGAATACATGATCTGAAGGGCTTATTTTTAGGGAAGAGAAAAATCACAGATCTATGTCCAGACTATATCCTTATTGTCAATCAACAGAAAAGGATTCACATCGATAAAACAGGTATGCGATATAATGTGGGGACTGTGGATGAAGCTGATCCTTGGGTTATATTTAATCGAGAGAGGGGTCGAAATTTATGGGCTGGTCCTTCGTATACAACATATCAAATGTTAGAAATGGCAGAGCAAGTTGGTGCAACACGAAGTGAAAAGGAGGCGGTAGCTTATGCTATATTTGCTTTTTGGTGTGTGAAATATCCACATACAGCCACGCCTATACATACATTTCATGAAGTTATGACGCCGGCGCAAGCAAAAGGTGTATACTATAACCCTACGGAGACAGTAAGAAAAAATGCAGAAGAGACTTTATGGTGGGGCCCTTGCCCCATTTGAGTCCCGCCCCAAATTTTAACGACACATTGCTTAATATTATAGTTGTAAATATTTATAACCTGAACTCTGAAAAATAACCCATAGGCAATCAATTTTACGCCCAATTTACACCGTTTTTCAAAAACAAACAACAAACCCTAAAAATAAGTTAACCCATATGTTAACCCATAAGTCAACCCAACGCAAAACACCCCACAACCAATACTAGACACACTAAAACAAATAAAAAACCAACAAAACACACGAATAGAACCCAGAAAAATAAAAAACAACTATTACACCTACAAAATACACACCAAATGAAACAAACAAACCAAAAAACCACAAAAAACAACCCAATACATAGACACCATAACCAAAAACGGAACCTACAAACCCAAACAACAAAAAACAACAACAAACCCCACACCAACAACCACCACAAAAATATACGAATACGGAAGCTCCCAACTCCTACTACAACTCTCAAAAAACCTCCAACAAACCACAACAAACCTACCAAACCAAAACGAACTAATCGCCCTCTCAATCACACGCACCCTAAACCCAACACCCATACGCCTCACCCAACACATATGAGAAGACACCTACACCTCAACCAAACTAAACACAAACCTCACCCCAACAAACATCACAAAAACCCTCACAACAATAGGCCACATGGTACAAGAAACCTATAACCTCTTTGCCAAACTCTCCCCAGAAGGCGGCATGCTCTTCTATGACCTAACCAGCATACTTTGTTACTCAAAAAAACTCTTACTAGCCGAAAAAGGTTACAACCCTCAAAAAGAAAAAGAAAAACAAGTAAAAATAGCCCTATCTTTTTCCACAATTTCATAGCTACCCCAAGCCATAGACGTGTTTTATGGCTCTATCAAAGAAATTAAAGTTCTCAAATATTTTGTTGAACGTTTTCCCAACAAAGATATCGAGTTTGTTATGGATAGGGGTTTTACTTCTTATAAAGAGCTTTTGAAGCTAAGAGAGGAGAAAATTCACTACATTGTTGCTTTGAAAAAAAATTCGGCGTTGATTCCTTTAGAGTTTGAGATGTCGAGGGTTTTTGAGTATCGGAAGCGGAATATTGCTTTTTGTAAGATTAAGAATGAGTCTTATGGGTTTTTGTATTTGTTTTTGGATCCAGAGTTGCGTGCTGTGGTGGAGAACAAGTTTTTGGGGAAGGTTCGTTTGGGTGTGTTGTCTATGGGTGATTTTTGTGAGAGGCGGAGGTTGTTTGGTGTGTTTGGGTTGTTGTCGGATTTGGATGTTGATGCTTGGGTGGTTTATGAGTAGTATAAGGGGCGTGAGGAGGTGGAGCAGGCGTTTGATTTTTTTATGAAGAATGATTTGGAGGCTGATAGGTCTTATTTGGGGTGTGATGAGGCTGTGCGTGGTTATTTTGTTGTGGTGTTTTTGGCTATGCGTTTGTATTTTAAGGTTTTGAGGCGGCTTAGGGAGCGGGGTTTGGTTGGGAAGGTTTCGGTTAGGGAGGTTTTGTTGTTGCTTTCTAAGATGCGTATGATTGTTGAGTCTGGTGGTAGTGAGTATTTGTGTGTTTTGCCGAAGAAGACTGAGGAAATTTTTGAAGTGTTCAAAGATATGTTAAGTAAACCTATGGGTTAACAAAACAAAAGTTCAGGTTATAAGTTGGTACGTTAGAAACTGTGCATAATTAACATGCAATCACCCTTATGGTCAAATCGCACAATTGAATGTATTGCCTGTAAAAAATATTCCACATTATTTTTTCACAGTTCCTTTTTCTGGACAGGGTGGCTCTATTGTTTCTGAAGCTGGACCCCTACAAAGATCAATTATGGAAGCTTTTGACATCTCTCAAAAAACATAGTTACACAAACGGGATTTTAGGACAATAACCTCACCAGTATTAAGATTTATAGCATGCCACAACCAACAAGGAGACTTTTTATAGTACACTCTGCCCCACATTTCATCCGTTTCTAAGCGGGTTTTGAGTGGTGAGGTGAGGTTTGTGTATTTTAGGTTTAGTATCTTACGAGTGAAATTCTTTGTAAATCGCACAGAAAATTAAATCAAGCTATTACTCCTGCCAGTGTAGGAATTACAACAAGCTCCCTAAGCT